>JBOGMR010000051.1:0-4598 GCA_050746825.1 Bryobacteraceae bacterium
CTACTTCTGCCGCCGCACGATCATCTCCAACGTCCTTCGCGGCGGGTTCGAACCGATCGTGACTTCCCCTGTTTCCACCCATTCGCCTTTTTCATTCAGTCGCATGACGAATCGCACCGCGGCGGGACCCGCCGTGTAGCCCCATTCGAATTCTTTGTCGCTGACCTTCAGCTCGGTATCGAGTTGACGGCCATCGTTGTAGCTGTGGAAGCGGTAGCGCCCCTTCGCGTCGTCGTAGGAAATCGTCGCGAGAGCGTTGAACACGATCTGGCCGGTCTGCGGATTCCGCCCGGTACCCTCGACAACCAGCACGAGACCATCGAGCTTGAATTGGACATCCTCCGTTTGCAAAACCTTGGTTTGCTCACCGGGGCCGCGGATGACGGCCGCTTCACCGGACCATTTCCCAGCCAGGAAATCCAACTTCTTCATCGCATCTCGCTGCGCAGCTACGTTCACCCTCTCTTGGGCTAGAGAGATCCCTGCGAACAGAAACAAAGTCGGCACGGCGGCGAATCGCATCCCGCGATTATACTCGGCTCACGTGCGAGCGGGCGCAATGTGAACCAGACTCGCCGCGCCCGATTCGTGCCGGCGGAACGACAGTACGTCCATCGGACAGACCGTCACGCAAATGCCGCAGCCGATGCACGAGCTGTTGATGTTGTCGATCGCTTCCTGCTTCATCGCGAAATTCATCACATTGATGCCGACCTGACAATTGCGGGAGCACTCGCCGCAGGCGATGCACTTCTCGTTGGAGTGTATCGCGAAGCGAGAAACTCGAAACCGCGTGAAGACCGCGCTTGCGATCTGCATCAGCTTCGCGAGCGGGCACCAGTAGCGGCACCAGATCTTGCCGCCAAAGAACGGGTACAGCGCAACCGGAATAATTCCCACCAGCCAGACATCGGCGAGCAGGTGGTAATATTCGAGACCAAGCTGCGCAGGCTTGCGGAAGACGGCCACTGCGTCCTTGCCGATCATCAACACCGTGATGATCGCCGCGGCCCAGAGCACAATGCCGTTCATGAATTCCCAGCGGATGGACGTGTTGCCCTTCGGCGCCAAGTGCCGCCACCGGTCGCCGAGCGTCTCCGCCAACCCGCCGCAGCCGCAGATCCACGAGCAGTAGCGCTTGCCATGGAACAGTGCGAGGACCGGAATAATCACGAAACTCAGCAGCGCTCCCCAGACGATCCAGACCTTGTGCGGCGAATCGAAAAACGTGTAAAAGAACAGCGGCCAGGCGTACACGAGTCCGTAGGACCGCCAGGCCTGACCCGCGAACTGCGGATCGGACGCGAGCGCCGCACCTACCCATTGGTATTGCACCGCCCAGCGGAAGAGAAACTCGGGGATCAGGAAAAAGAAGATCCACTGGAATCCGATCAGGCTCACATACCGCCAGATCTGGAAGCGGTCGCCTCGATCGAATCCCCAGCGCTTCATCGCGGGGATGCCGAACACCGTCATCACGACCGAGTAGAGCACCGAATACCAGAACGACCACGGGCGGTCGAAGAACGTAAGCGCCTTGGCGCCCCAGCCGTGGAACGGCCAGAACTCGTAGCCCGGCGCCTGCTTGGCGCCGTAGATCGAGTAGGCGATCACGAATGACAGCCCAAGCCATGAGAACCGGTTTCCCCGCGCGCCGGACCAGGCGAGCCCGGCGACGGCTGCCAGCGCGACGAACGCGCCCAGCCGGTTCGTGCCGGCGAAGATCGCGAGTCCGGCCAACGCCGCCGCCACAAGCGCGGCCGAAATCAGGGGGTTGCCGCTCCAGTCGTTCTCCATCCTGATCCCGAGCGAGCGTAGAAATTCGGTGGGAGCGTCGGCGCCGACCAGGACAAAGGCGTGATCGTAGGGGAGCCGAACCAACTCGGCCCCCACCTTCAGTGAGCAACTGCCGTCGTCGAAGCCTTCGACCGTAGATTCGACCAGTAGCCGAATCCTTCCAGCAGCCACGGCTGCGCGAAGCCTGCGGGCATTGTCCTTGAAAACACGTGTAAATTCTTTTCCGCGATAGGAAAGCACCACGCTATTCTGCTCCGACAAGCTGAGCGCGGCTTCGACGGCGCTGTTTCCGCCCCCGACCACCAGGATCTTTTCGTCCACGTAATCACGCGGGCTGTAGAGGCGATGGTAGACTTCCTCCCGGTCCTCACCCGGAACGTCGAGTCTCCGCGGACTGCCGCGTTGGCCTGTTGCGAGCACCACTCGCCGGGAGTGGTATTTGCCGACAGCCGTTCCGACTTCGAAAGATCCGTCTTTCTGCTTAGCCAACGATGTCAGGCCTTCACCAGTACGCACTTCCAGGTGGTTGTCTCGGATCGCCTCGCTCCATCGCGCAATCAGATCCTCCTTGGGAGCGCCATCGAGCCAGAGCTTGCCCTTCGGCGGCTCGCTCTCGGGCTCGGCATAGATCCACTTGCCTACCGGAAAATCCTCAATAGTATTGGCAATCTTGTTCTTTTCGAGAACCAGGACGCGGAGACCGAGGTCCCTGGCAACCAGTGCGGCGTTGAGTCCTGCTGCACCGGCGCCGGCAACGACCAAGTCGTAATCCTGCGGGCCGGTTGATCGCGCATCGGGTTGTGAAGCGATATGGTGCGCAACCTCGGCGCCGTGCGCCATAGCAAGCTTGATCACAGGTGCGCCGGAAAGGTCGCCGATGATGTAAAGACCCGGGATTTCACTCTCGTAATGCCGGCCGGTCACCGGCCTCGGAGCGGGGAAGCTGGGGCTATCGAGGATCGGCTGAATCAGGCTGCGAGGCTTCTTCGGCATTGGCGGATCGCCGCTCCCCCGCGGTCGCGGTTCGGTGGCTCCGTCTCACGGTCGAGGTACGAAAACGAAACGGCGCTGTGCAGAACCTACACACCGGCGAAGGCTGTTCTAGCTCAGCATATCGCGAATCGAGCTCTTGCGGCGCCGGCAGCCGATCCCTCAGGTTCCACAACAGTCGCATCTGCGTACCATTTGCTATTGCAGTTTTCTGCAATCGAGTCATAATAGGTCGAACGGGAACGGCACAGCGCAGGTAAGATTTGTGTCGCGTCCGGTTGTTGGCACAAAAGATGCACTCGGTTCCAGGGGGATGGGTTCAGTGACGACTCGAACGGCGTGTCGGGGGCTGGTGGTGGCAGCCTTGTCGTTCTCCGCCAGCGCTCAGGTTCAAATGAGGAATCCGGGAGGAGGCGGCGGCGCGATTCGGATCTTCAACACGGACATGGCCGTCCTTGAAGCGCAGGAAGCCCGCAAGGACCTTCCTTGCACGGTGAATCCGGTGAAGCCGTTCCTCGGTTTCGACCTGAAGTTTCACGCCGGATATGAGGTGCTGGTCCCGCTTCGCGAGCTGTCGGGCGCCGAAGACCTGCTGACGATGATCTTCCGCGTGACACCGGAGAATAAGAAGGACGAACCTGTCTACTTTTCGCAGCGGATCAATGTGCCGTCGATCGAGCCGGATGCGAAGGGCAACGCATATTTGCAGGGCAGCTTCGACCTTGGCGAAGGCAAGTACCACGTCGACTGGCTGATGCGGGATCGAAGTGAGCGCGTGTGCTCGTTTTACTGGGAGTCCGAGGCGGTACTTCCCCCGCGCGACAAGACCCTCGCCATGTCGCTTGGTCCCGGCGCCGCGGCAGCCAGCGAGCGGGAACCGTTCAAAGAAGAACCTCCGGTTGAACGTCCGGCCGCCGATGCGACCGTCGAAACTCCGCTCAATGTGAAGGTGCTGGTCAACTTCGCGCCGCAGAATTCTCACGCCGCCACGCTCCAGCCTCTCGACCTGAACGCGCTGGTCTCGATCCTGCGCAGTATTGCCCGCGAGCCGAAGATCGCAAAGTTCTCGATCGTCGCGTTCAATATGCAGGAGCAGCGTATTCTGTACCGGCAGGACGAAGCGGGGCACATCGACTTTCCGGCCCTTGGCGACGCGCTTTCGTCGTTGAAGCTCGGCACGGTGGATCTGAAAAGGCTAAGCCAGAAGCGGGCCGAGACTGACTTTCTGACGACGCTCATCACGCAAGAGATGTCGTCGAAGGAGCAGCCGGACGCGCTGATCTTTGCCGGTCCAAAGGTGATGCTGGCCGAATCCGTACCGGAAAGCACACTGCGCGAAGTAGAAGCCGAATACCCGGTCTTCTACATGAACTACAATTTCAACCCCCAGGCCAACCCGTGGCGCGACGCGATCGGCAACACCGTCCGCCATTTCAAAGGCCAGGAGTTCACCATCAGCCGCCCGCGCGATCTTTGGTTCGCCTGGACCGAAATCATGTCGCGTATTGTAAAATTCAAGATAGGGCGGCGAGGGTCATCAACTTCATCCTCGTCGCAATAAGCGATGCGGAAGAAGAACACCGGAATCCGTATCATTCTTACGGGTTGTGTAGCACTGGCGGCCGCGAGCGGCCAGCAGCTTGACGACAGCCTCGCCCCGTACATTCCCAGCCCGCAGGTTGTTGTTGACAAGATGCTCGAGGCCGCGCAGGTCAAGCCGGGCGAGATGGTGTACGATCTCGGCTGCGGCGATGGCCGTGTGGTAATCACCGCCGCGCAGAAGTTTAAGGCGCGAGCCGTGGGCGTTGAAA
>JBOGMR010000052.1:0-8990 GCA_050746825.1 Bryobacteraceae bacterium
CAGAGTCGCTCGTGCGGACCATCCGGCGCCGCTTTCCGAGAATCACCATCGTTCTCAACCGCGCTTACAGCCTTCTGGAACGTGTAGACGGCGATGTTGACGTGGCGCTGGGAGAATCGGTTTACGCCACATTCGACTTCGCGGAGAAGAAGTACCGGCTGGTTGACGGCGAGTCATACCGGTTGCAAGTCTCGTGGCTGCAAACGGCGAAGAAGCGACGGCCGCGCCTGCGAGTTTTTACCCTCGACTATTGGGATCCCTCCGACCCGGCAGGCATCAGCCAGATCTATCGCGAGCAGCGTGCCAACGGATTCCTGCCCTACGTGACCACGATCGACCTGACCCAAGTGGTGGCTGAGCCGAGCCTCTGAGCAAGGATGCGAAATCATGACACCGCCAGCTCCGAGCCAAGCCGACTCAGTCTGAGCCTGCTGCCGGGATGATCGTCGTATAGACCTTTAGCGAACGGGCGCGGCGTTGCCCGCAGGCTCAAACTTACCGTAAGTCCGCAGTGCGGCGGGCGGGCCGATGCTGAACAGGGCGGACCTGGCGGCGTCTACCCGCCACCATGTCGCAATCCCTCCCCACGCGCTGCGAGAACAAGTCAGCGAACGAAAATCTCACTACAGTTCGGCGGTCGGTTCTATAGAGGATAAGGCCATCCGTGATGACATCTGAAGCAAACACGAAGTACTGAGACCTTACCGCAACTGCTTTCCATCGGAGGACCAATCGTAGAATGATATGCCGTTGCCCGGCCATTCGCTCGAAGGCTGGATCCGGAACACACGTCGGGGTGAGGCGGCTTTGGCCTCGACGAAGAGAGTCGAAACATTTGCGGACGAACGAGTGGAGATGTTCCGGCCCTCCTCGGGAATCGTTCGAGTCGCTCGCGTCGATGTGACTTCGATCCAGGCGGAAAACTTGGCGTCAGGTGACAGAAATCGCGGAGTGCGCACGGTTCCGGAGCCCGCGGGCTCACAATCAACGGTGAGTGGCACATTGAGACGCTCGACCTGTCGAGCTGTGCGTCGAGTTGGTGCGCCCAGACGGCGGTGCTCAGGTGGAGACAGGCGAGCAGGGCGATCGGCCGAACGGAACCTCGTGCGCAGGACATGGGCCGCTAGCCTTTGGTGGGACTTGTGGCCACGGAGGTTTTTGGGGCGCCGCCGTGCCGGAAGCAAAAGACGGTGAGCGGGTCTTTTCTCAATATCTGTGCCCGCGGCAACGACCAGGCCGCGCGGATGCGCTACCGGGCGCGACGAGCCGGACCGCGGTGGAGTGCTGGAACCGCTGATTCTCCTGTTGCTCCTTTGCCGCAGGAGATTATCGAGTGAGAGGCCGGGAAGTCGCTTGGGTAAGGGCGCCGGCATGAGCGCCGGGTGGCGGATCGGAGACCCGCGCGTTTACCAGTAGAGTTTCAGCGCGAAATTGACCTGGCGCGGGCGGCGCGCGCTGGTCGGTTCGAGGAACAGCGCGTTGATCTGCGATCCGTCGCGATCGAAGCGCGCCGTCTCATCGAGTCCCGAGAACTGGGTGTGATTGAACATGTTGAACATCTCGCCGCGGAACTCGATCCAGCGCTTCTCGCCGCCAATCGGGAAGCGGCGCGTGATGCGCACGTCGAAGTTGTTGATCCCGGGCCGGCGCAGGATGCCGACGCCTGCGTTGCCGAAGTACGGCGTCTCGATGGCCCCTGTTGCCCGCGGCAACCCTGGCCTGGCAAACGTAGTCCCGCTGATCCAGGCCACACGCGCGCCCTCGCTTGGTGTGCCGGTGAAATTCTGCCCATCGACGGTGCTGATGCCGGGGCGGAACGGCTGCCCGCCCGAAAACTGCGTCGTCCCGTTCAGCTCCCACCGCTCGATCGGCGCTCGCAGCCACTTGTTCTGCGGCATCCAGCCTCTCGGCGCGGCCCACGAGTAGTTCATCGTGTACACATGATCGCGATCGTAGGAAAGCCGCCCGTAGTTCCACTCCCGCGGCTTGAAGAACGGGCTCACCGGCGACGTGTCGCTGGCCGACGTCCCCAGCGTCTTGGCGAACGTATAGGAAGCGCGAAGTTGCAGTCCGGCTTTCATTCGCGTCCGGAAGGTCGTCTGCAGCGAGTTGTAGCTCGACGTTCCACCGAACTCATACTCCAGGATGTCACCGTAGCCGCGGAAGGGCCGCAGGAAGTTGTTTGCGTACGCCGCGTTGGTGGTCGGGTCGCGATTCTCCGGATGCAGATTCGGGAACTGAGCGCCGATCGGCACAGGATTGATGTTGCGCAGCCACAGCAGATGGCGCGCGACATTGCCGACGTAGGAAACATCAATGACCGTGCCGCCGCGCCGGCCGAGCGCGCGCTGAATCCCGAGGCTGTAGTTGTAGACCGTCGGCATCTTGCCCCTGCCGTACAGCGAGTGGCCGATGTTCGACGGCGCAAGCAGCCCGCTGTTCGCGCTCGCCGCCAGTTCGTCGAACGTTGTGTAGTACAGCGTCGGCGTGAACGTGGCCGGCGGGTTGTTGATCATGTTCATGGTCGGGTTGCCCTGGATGCGGTCGTAGAAAATGCCCGCGCCGCCGCGCAGCGCCGTGCGCCCGTCGCCGAGCAGATCGTAGGCGAACCCGGAGCGCGGTCCAAGCGACAGACCGGGAACCGTGTATAGAGACTTCGGAAACCCGTTCGTGCCGCCGGACACCATTCCGAGCGCGGGGTCGCCGCTGCCCGGTACGAATGTCCCGACGAATCCCGGGTTGTAAATCTGGCCAGTGACCGGATCGATCCCGACACGGGCGCCGGCGCCGTTGCGGCCCGATGTGATCAAGCGCGGCGCGCGCGAAATGTCCCACAACCCGGGAACGAACGCCGAAGTCTGGCCGCGCACGTCGGCCTGCGGCAGGTTGTGGTAGAAGCGGATGCCGTAGTCGAGCGCCAGGCGCCGGTTCACTCTCCAGTTGTCCTGTATGTACCATTCCACATTGCTGAAGCGGTAGAGGCCGTACGGCCGGCCTGTGCCTTCCTGGTAGCTGGTCATGATTCCGAGCAGCGTGCTCGCGAACCCATAACGCGTGCGAAACGGATTGTTGCTGTCGTCGCTGAAGCTGATCGTGCCGCGAGTCGGCGTGCTTGAAACCTGGTCCTTGCGCGTGCGTTCGAAGTAAAGGCCAGTGCGAATCGTGTGCGTCCGGTAAATCTTGCTCAGGTTCTCAGTCACGCTGAAGATGTGGTTCACGTTCTTGTAGGGAATGCCGTTGTTGAGCGATGGATTGACAGCGGTTCCCGGCACGCCGAACGACATGTTCGGAATGTAGTCGGGCAGGTTCAACTCCGGCCGCCACTGCGGGAGATTGATGCCGAGGGCTTTCTTGCTGATCTTGTCCGGATTGTCCGGGAAATACGTCAAGCGGTTCATGCTGTAGCCCAGGATCAACTGGTTCATGAGCGTCGCGCCGATTGTCCGGGCGATGTTCATCGTGAACCCGCGGCCCGGCTGCTTGAACGTCAGCGGTGTCAGATCGTAGTTGACCGGCCCGTTCACCCAGACGCCGTACGTCGGATGCTGCTCATCGGCGTTCTGCGTGTAGCGCAGGTAGGTTTGCCAGCGCTGCGAAGGATTGAAATCGATCCGTATCGTCTCCTGCCGCCGCGGGTAGGCGCCGCTGACCGAGGTGATGTAGTTCCACTGGTTCACTCGGCTCGCGACAGGATCCACAAAGTTCGGCGCCGGGAACATGTTCAGGATCGCCGTGCCGATCGGGTGCTGCCGGTCATTGGGGATGATGTTGCCGGGGAACGGCGCGCCGGTCCACGGATCGTATACGGGGAGCCTGGCGCCGTTGAGGTCGAAGGTTTGGGTGAAATCGCCTTGGCGTTCGAGCAGGTTGGGCATCCGCACGGTTCGCGAGTCGTAGTTGACTTTCTGCTGCGAGAATTCCTCCGTGAAGTAAAAGAACACCTTCGCGTCCCGCCGGTTTTTTGGCCACACCGGACCGGCGAATTCCCACGAGGCGATGTTGAAGCGGTACGGCGGCCGCCTCACCCCGCGCAGGTTATTGAAGTAGTTGTTGGCGTTGAAGCTCTCGTGCCGGTGCGACCAGGTTGCGCTGGCGTGATACTGCGTCCCACCGCCCTTCGTAGTGACGATGATGGTGCCGCCGACGGCGCGCCCGAATTCCGCCTGGTAGTTGCTGGTCAGCACCTTCACTTCGCGGATCATGTCGATCGTCGGTGCGGTGTGCGTGGTGCTGTTCGAGCCCGTGTCCATGCTGGTGACGCCGTCTACCGTCATGTTCTTCTGGTTCTCGCGCGCGCCGTTGATGAAGATGCCGCGGATGCCGTCGGGCCCAGGCGCCTCGCGCCCTTCGCTTTCATCGACGACGCCCGGCAGCAGCCGCAGCACGTCGAGGAAGTCGCGACCGCGGATCGCGAGGCTGTCGATCTCTTCTCCCGTGATCACGCCCGATTTCTCGCCGCTGCCCAACTCGACCGGCGTTGCATTCGCCTCTACGGTGACGACTTCGGCCACTTCGCCCAGCGCCAGCCCGATCTGCCCGAGCGCGCGGATTTCGCCGGCGGTCAATCTGATCTCGCGCTGTTGGTACGTCTTGAAGCCGCTCATCTCCACTTTGAGCGAGTAGCTGCCGACCAGCAGATCGGGGAATACGAAGTAGCCTTCCGTATTGGTGAGCCCCGAGCGCGTTGCGCCATTCGCTTCATTGGTCAAGGTCACCGCCGCGGCCGCAATTACGGCGCCTTGCGAGTCCCGCACCGTACCGTTAAGGGTTGCCGAAACGTTCTGCCCCGCGAGCGGCGCTACTGAGATTGCAGCAAGGAGAACCAGGCAAGCGAATGCGATTGATCGCATGATTCACCCCTTTCTGGAGTTTTATCGTATATCAAGGCTGCGGACCGGGCAACGTGAGATAAATGCCGCTCCCTGACGGTCGCGGTTCTGTGTCGGGTCTCGTGGTAAGGGAGCGGCAGTGCTGCCGCATGAATGTCCGGCATGATGGAACAAAACAGGAGTAAAGTAAGAGAGAAGCAACCATGACGAAACCAAACGCCAACACCAGCAGCGCGCTCGCGATCTCGATTTTGGGCGCTTTGCTTCGCCTGATTCCGCACCCGCCCAATTTCGCTCCGGTTGGCGCCGTGAGTCTGTTTTCCGGTGCGCGGCTCAATGGCTGGCAGGCCTATTTAGTGCCGCTCATCCTGATGGCGTTCACCGATCCCATCATTTCCTACGTGCGTCACGCCGGCGCCGCTGCGTACTCGGACAAAACCTTGTTCAGCTACGCCAGCTTCCTGATCAGCGTCTGGATCGGCCGCCACCTGAGCGCAACCAACAGCCCGGTGCGAATCGGCGCGGCCTCCGTGATTTGCGCTGCGCAGTTCTTCCTCATTTCCAACTTCGCCGTGTGGCTCCTCGGGACGATGTACCCGCACAACTTCGGCGGCCTGATCGCGTGCTATGTCGCCGCGATCCCGTTCTTCGGCAATACGCTCGCGAGCAATCTCGTGTACACGGCAGTGTTCTTCGGCGCTTATGAATGGCTGGACCGGCGCCGTGAGGTCGCAGCCGTCCGGCCGTGAAGCGGGCGCTGCTTTCCTGGAGCAGCGGCAAGGATAGTGCGTGGGCGTTGCATGTCCTGCGCGAACGCGCGGATCTCAAGATCGAAGGCCTGATCACGACTCTCAATGAAGCGTTCGACCGCGTCGCGATGCACGCCGTGAAACGTTCGCTGCTCGAAAAACAGGCGGACGCGGCAGGGCTCCCTCTTTGGCCGGTTGCGCTGCCGTGGCCCTGTTCGAACGACGAGTATGAGCGCCGCATGGGTGCGCTTTGCGCGCGTGCCGTCGCCGAGGGCATCGAAGCCATCGCGTTTGGCGACCTGTTCCTCGAAGACATCCGCGCCTATCGCGAGAAGCAGCTCGACGGTACGGGCCTCACTCCGCTGTTCCCGCTGTGGCAGATCCCGACTGCGTCGCTCGCCGACGAGATGATCCGCTCCGGCCTTCGCGCCAAGCTCGCCTGCGTCGACCCGCGCAAGCTTGCGCCAGAATTCGCCGGACGCGATTTTGACCACGCGCTCCTTGCCGACTTCCCTGCGGGTATCGATCCGTGCGGTGAGAACGGCGAATTCCACACCTTCGCCTACGACGGTCCGATGTTTCGCGAGGCCATTCCCGTGACGGTGAACGGCGCGGTGGAACGCGATGGTTTCGTCTTCGCCGACTTGAACTGAGATGTTCGACTGGCTGAAATCGAAACTCGGACACAAAGAAGCTCCGCTTACCGGGGCGCCCCCGGTACGCCGCCAGAAGACCCACTCGGCGCAAAGCGGCTACGTGTATCAGTATTACTACGAAGGTCACCGCGGCCCGGAGTACGTCTTCGATGTCTCAGCCGATCGTAAGACGTCCTTCCCGGTCTCGGTGATCGTCGACGCCGGCGCCGTGCGCCCGTGGCAGCAGGCGCATGGCCGCGACCTCTCGCAGACCGAACTCTATGCGATCGCGAAGATGTCCCTGTTCAAGGCCTTCGATGAGCGCGAGTCGCCCGCGGCGATGTCGCGCGAGATTCGCGTCAACCCCGAGGACGTCGACGCGATTCTCTGCACGCTCGACCTCGATTGAGCGGTTCTACTTCAGCATTAGCCATGCCGCCAGCGCCGCGCAGCGCTCCTCCGCACTCCACGGTCTGACCGCCGGCGTGCGCAGCGCTGCCACCCTCGTCTTCAACTCATGGGCCGAGCATCCGATTTCTGGCGCGCCCTTCTGGTAGATCTCCTTCTCCAGAAACACGCGTTTCGCGATGCCACATGCGTCGGCGCCCGATTCCAGAACTTCCCGAAACAGACGACCTTCCGCCGCATGCGCGCGAATGTGTGTGTTGCCGATCCGCGCCGGGTCCTGCGATCCGCGACCGGCGATGCCGATGCCGCGCACCTCGTAGCCCGCCGCGCGAACTTCGGCCACCAGCGCTGCCATCGCCTTCCTGGCCGTCTTCTCGATGATCTGCGCAATCGGACGCACGGCCTTCTGCGCCTCGGTCCATGCTAACTCCATCACGGGATGATACGGCTGCCAGGTGTCGGGCTTGTCGTGGTCTGCCAGGATCAACTCGTCGCGCTTGAGGACCTCGGGCGCGCGCGGCGTCCCGCGCACCACAATCGCGATCGCTTTGCCAGTCTTCACGCGAAGGCCGATTGCGGCCGCGGGACTAGCCATTCCCGGCGCCCTTTGTGTCGCGGCCAATCCGCGAGGCTGCCCCGATCAGCAGCACGCCTGCCGCGACGTACACCACCGCCGTCAACCCGATGGCCGTGCTCAGGTCCGAGCGTTGGGCAATGTAGCCGATCACGATGGGCGCTGTGCCGCCGCCCCCGAGCCAGCCCACCATGTTCATGAAACCCGCCGCCGTCCCGCGCGCTTCCGGCCGGATCACATCGAACATCGACGCAAAAATGTTCGCATCGTACATGCCCTTGAACAAGCCCCAACACGTCAGAGCCACAATGAGCCAACCGGCCGACTGCGTCTGCGCGGTCATTACGACAAACGGTGCGCCGCAAAGTACACCCGCGGCCTGCACCAGGATTCGCCCGCTAGTGGTGCGCGCCCGCATCCAGTCGGCCAGCCAGCCGCCCAGAGGCGAACCGCACATACTCGCGAGCTGTACGTAGATCGTCGCCGTGAAGCCACTCATCGCAAGGCTCATCTGGAACTTGTCGTAGAGAAATTTTGGCATCCACGAGAGCAGCACCACGGCAACAAAATTCGAACAGACAAACGCACCCATCAACAGCAGCGCCGTCGGCTTCCCCCAGATGAGCCGCAGGAACGCGCTGGCGGTCAGGTGTGCCGGGAGCGTGCCCCTGTCGTACTCGGCCGCGCCTCGTTCCGGTTCGATCAGCCGGCGCCGCAGTACCAGTCCCAGTAGCATGCCGAGGACTCCGAAGACCACGAACGACCAGCGCCACCCATAGTGCTGCCCGATCAATCCGGCGAAAAAGCCGCCCGCGATCGTGCCTACGTACACGCTGGTCTGGTGGAAGCCGATCGCTCGCGACCGCGTCTCCTTGCCGTGATAATCGCTCACCAGCGACATCGAGGCAGGGAAGTAGAACGTCTCGCCGAGCCCCTCGGCCGCGCGAAAAATCAGCAGGTGCGTGAAATTGCGGGACACCGCGGTCGCCGCACAGATCACGCTCCAGACCTGCAACCCCCCGAGAATCGCCGGCTTCCGCCGGATCCGGTCGACGATGTTGCCCGCGAACGGAGCCGCGAGTCCGTAGGTCCAGGCGAATGACGATCCGAGCAAGCCGAGTTGAATCGAGCTGAGGCCGAATTCTTTCTCGAGCAGCGGGAACACAGAGAAGATCGCCTGCCGGTCGGCGTAATTGAAAAAGGCGATCCACCACAGCATCGCCACGACCTGCCATTTGTAGGGAAATTTCATTGAGCCGCCAGCGGAATCATCCGTCGTTCCGCGATGCTCCTGTAAGCCGCTTCGACGGCGCCCACCGTCTTCAGGTATTCCCGCGCCCCGCTCTCGAAAGGTGCGCCCGACTGGAGGCATTCGATGAAGTGCTGCTGGGTCGCGCGGACGCTGTCGCCGCGATACCCTTCAGCTGAAGGCCAGTTCCAGACCGTCTTCGAGCCGATCAATATTTCACCCGTGCCGAGAAGCCGCAGTACGCCGGCGTCGCCCTCGAAGCACGCCTCGCCCATCACAGGACCGTCTGGCTCGGAGTCCGAAAAGCGATGACCGTCGATCACGCCTTGGAGCCCGCTCGTGTGAGTCATCGTCAATAGCGCTTGATCCTCGCCCGCGATCCCCGGATTCACGCTCCGGCACTGCGCATAAATCCCGGCGACTTCGCCGAACAGATAGCGCGCCGTGTCGATGTGGTGCACCATCGTCTCGTAGATCAGGAGCCGCGGCATTTGTGCGAAGTAGGGCTGCTTCGGATACGGCGCCGGGCCCAGGCCATCCTTGCGC
>JBOGMR010000053.1:0-3618 GCA_050746825.1 Bryobacteraceae bacterium
CGCCGCTCTCGCCGGCCAGCAACACAGTCGCGCGCGAGGGCGCCACGCGCTCGATCGTCGCGAAGATGTCCTGCATCGCCTGGCTCCGCCCGACGATGTTCTCGAATTCATACCGCCGCCCCAGTTCCTCGCGAAGCTGCCGATTCTCGTCGCGCAGCGCGCGCACTTCGAGCGCCTTGTTCACCACCGTCGTCAGATGGTCGAGCGAAAACGGCTTTAGCAGAAAGTCCGTCGCGCCCGACTTCATCGCCTCGACCGCGTTCTCGATCGTCCCGAAGGCCGTCATCACCACCACCGGCGCATGCGAATTCTGGCGGCGGATGGTGGCCAGCAGCTCGAGGCCATCCATGCCGGGCAGGCGCAAGTCGGTGAGTACCAGGTCGGCGCGATCGGCCATCCTTAGCCCTTCTTCGGCCGAGCGCGCCTGGTCGACGTCGAAGCCCGCCGAGATCAGGTGAAGCTCGATCACGCGACGCAGTTTTTCTTCATCGTCGACTACGAGAATGCGCCTCTTCATGTTTGAACCGGCTGCAGCAGCACGCGAAACACGCTGCCCTTGCCGGATTCGCTTTCGACGCTCATTTTACCGCCGTGCTCGTCGACGATCTTGGAGACGATGGCGAGGCCCAGGCCGACGCCGCCGGCCTTGGTCGTGAAGAACGGATTGAAAATGCTGTTCCGGTCCTTGGAATCGATTCCGGCGCCGCGATCGATGACCGCGATTTCCACGCCGGCGCCGGAAGCGCGCGTCTTCACGGTGATCTCGCCGCCGGGCGCCGTCGCCTGCGCCGCGTTGAGGAGCAGGTTGTAGATCACGCGCTCGATCAACTCGCCGTCGATCGCGAGCGCAGGGATCTCCGGCGAATAGTTCTTGTACACAGCGACGTCATAACGCGGCGACCCGCGCTCGAGCTGGGCGACGGCGCGGTCGATGATCTCCGCAATATCGGCGGGCGCGACGCGCAGTTGCAACGGGCGTGCGAAGTCGAGGAACCGCGTCACCAGCAGGTTCGTGCGATCCACCTCGGACGAGATAAAGCCGGCCATCTCCCGCGCCACGTCGCTCTCCGCCGAAAGGCTCTTCGAGAGGACTTCGGCAGAAGCCTTAATGGTGCCGAGCGGATTGCGCAGCTCGTGCGCCAGGCCCGCCGAAAGCTGGCCGAGCGCCGCGAGCCGGTCCGAGCGGCGTACGGCGTCCTCGGCTTCGCTCAGATTGCGGTTGGCGATGGCGAGCTGTTCGGCGACAGCCTTGTGCTGCCTCGATTGCTCGCGCGTCTCCGTAATCAAGGTATTCGAAAGGTACCCGGTCGCGGCGAACACGATCAGCCGGCGCATGATTTCCCGCTGCTGATCGGGGTCGATCTGATACCCGTACCAATACGCGAAGACCACGAACGAGAGGTACGCGCCACACGCAACCAGAGTAAAGAAGATCGAGCCGGCCGCGCCAAACGCCGTGGAGGCCGAAAGCAGCGGAATCAGCAGCAACAAATAGTAACTGCTGGCGACGCCGCCCGTGAACCCGATCAGCACATAGCTCAGCAGCAATTTGAGGAGAATGGCCGCTACAGTGCCGCGCGTGCTTTGGAAAATCGGTACGCGCGGCTCCACAATCTGCAGCAGCGCGAGCGCGGCAAGCAGCGGAATTTCGAACGGATGAGGATCGACGCTCGCCAGCGACAGGCCCGCGAACAACAGCAGCCAGACCAGATCCTGCGGCCGGATCCATCGCCTCCACACGCTGCTCTTGGATGTGGCGAGGCCCGCCCCGGTTACTTCGGATGTAGTGTGCGGCGGCCCCGTGGGCCGCAGGTGGCCTTCCAGGCCGCCGGCCCGTGATTTTCCAGCCCTCATGACGTTTATGTCAAAATGTAGAATACACCCCATGGCCAACCGACCCCCTACCCCCGATGATGAACTCGTCTCTTCCAAACACAACGATGTTTCGTTTGGCGATATTCTGTCCGAGTATGAATCGCAGCACGGGGGCCCTGCCTCGCGAACGCGCGAGACGGTTGCGGGCACGGTAATCAAGGTTTCCCCGGATCAGGTTTTTATCGACATCGGCCTCAAAACCGAAGGCGTGATCGCCGTCGCCGATTTTCATCCCGACCCGCCTAAGCAGGGCGAAACGCTGCACGTCAGCATCGCGGGCCGCTCTCCGGAAGGTTACTATCAGCTCTCACGCGTGAAGGTCGCGCGCCCGAAGGACTGGAGTTCTCTCGAGCACGCCTTCGCCGAAAAGAAAGCGATCGCGGGAGTCGTGAGCGCGGTTGTGAAAGGCGGCCTCACCGTCGACGTCGGTGTCCGCGCGTTCCTTCCGGCGTCCCGCAGCGGCGCCAAAGATGCAGCCGAGATCGAGAAACTGGTTGGCCAGGAGATCACTTGCCGCATCATCAAGCTCGACATCGCCGACGAAGATGTGGTCGTGGACCGGCGCGCCGTACTGGAGGAAGAAGAGCGCCAGGCCCGCGAGAAGGTCGTGAGCGACCTGAAGCCTGGCGCCGTCATTCGCGGCACGGTTCGCAGTTTGACCGACTACGGAGCGTTCGTCGACATCGGCGGCGTCGACGGCCTGTTGCACGTCGCCGACATGTCGTGGGGCCGCGTCGGCAAGCCGGCGGATTTGCTCTCGTTGGGCGATTCGATCGAGGTGCAGCTCCTCAAAGTCGACACGGCCAAGCGAAAAATTTCGCTCGGCATGAAACAGCTCATGCCGGACCCGTGGACGCTCGCGGCGGAAAAATACACGGCCGGCGACCGCGTCCCGGGAATCGTGACACGCCTGACGGAGTTCGGCGCATTCGTCGAACTGGAGCCGGGAGTCGAGGGGCTCATTCACCTTTCGGAGATGTCCTGGAATCGAAAGGTTCGCAAGCCCACCGATGTGCTGAGTTCGGGCGACTCGGTGGAAGTGGTGGTGCTCGGCGTGAGTCCTCAGGACAAACGAATCTCGCTGGGGCTGAAGCAGGCGCTGGGCGACCCGTGGGCCGACGCCGGGAAGCGATTCCCCGCCGGCACGATTGTCGAGGGCCCCATCACCAGCCTCGCGAAGTTCGGCGCCTTTGTCACGCTCAGCGACGGCATCGAGGGGATGATCCACGTCGGCGACATCGCCGCCGACAAGCGCATCAACCATCCGCAGGAAGTGCTCAAAGTTGGACAAGCCGTGCGCGCGCAGGTGCTGGAGTTCGATCGCGAAAAGCGGCGCATCCGGCTCGGCATCAAGCAGCTTCAGCCGGCCTCGATCGATGAGTACATCGCCGAGCATAAGGAAGGCGACGTGGTGACCGGGCGCGTGGCCGGTGTCGCGAGCGGTGTGGCGAAAGTTGAGCTCGGCGAAGGCGTGCATGCTTCGTGCGCGGTGACCGAAGATCAGGTAGGCGCGGCCGCCGCCAGCGGTTTCTGGTCCGAAAAGCCCGACATCTCTTCCCTCGGCTCCATGCTCTCGGCCAAGTGGAAGCAGGGCGCCGCCGGAGCAGGGCCGCGCAAAGTTGAAGCGACGCGCGCCGGCCAGATCCGCAGCTTTCGCATCGTCAGGCTGGACCCGCAGCAGAAACGCATCGAGCTGGAGATCGCGGGGTGAAGTTGCGCACCGGCGGCGGCGCTGTAACAGAG
>JBOGMR010000054.1:0-12317 GCA_050746825.1 Bryobacteraceae bacterium
GAGTATGGTTTTGTAGGAGCTTCGTTTCCGGGGAGGCGCGCGAAGGTGGATGGGTACACGCTGGCGCCGGGCAAGCGGCTGACGTTGAGGTTTCGGGTGCAGGTAAAGGATGTGCGGTGAAGATATGCGCCCGGGAGGGTCCCGGCGTGGCGGCACATGTACCTGCGGCGGTCGCAATCCGTTTTTGAGCCGTGTAAGCTGATCTGTAGAGGTGAATCGCCTTGAGCCACAAGTTCATGCAAGTGAAAATGAGCCGTCGTGCAGTGCTCGGAAGTGCGGGCAAAACAGCGGCGGCATCCGTGGCGCTGACGCCGCTCATCCAGAGCGCAATCGTATCGTGTGCCATGGCCGAAGATGCTCCGGCGCTCAACGGAGTTGCCGGCATCGACCGCGTGGTCATCCTGCCGGGAAAAACCTACTTGCGGGGATGGGCAGGGTATGGAGATCCTCCCAGGCCGGTTCGCGGGGGCCGGACTGCGGAAACTACGCCACCGCCAGCGGCCGGTCCCACTCCAACCGTGACGTGGACCAAGGACTCCGGTCCCGGCGCGGTCACCTTCGCCGATGCCACGGCGTTGGTGACCACCGCAACCTTTACGAAGCCGGGCGCCTACACACTCAAACTCAGTGTCGATAACGGCGAGAAGAAATCGTCGTCTACGTTGAATGTGCTCGTCGAAACGCCGCCCCCCGCCAAGCAACTGGACGCTGTCTATACCAAGAACTTCAAGATCAACAGCCCGCTTTGGACCGCCCGAGCGAAGGCCTTGATGGTGAACTGGATTCCGCATTGCATCGATCAGATCAACCGGACGGATCTTGCGGTGGGCCCCGGCGGAATCGATAACTTCGTCGAGGCCGGGAAGGCGCTGCGCGGCGAGCCGCACGGCGCTCACAAGGGCTACGTATTCTCCAATGCGTGGGTCCATCAAACCGTGGAAGCGATGAGCATTGCGCTCATGATCGATCCTCAGGGCGATCCCGAGATCATCCAAGCCCACGAAAAAATGCGGGCGACCCTGGAAGATTGGATTCCGAAGATCCTGGCCGCCCAGGAACCCGATGGATACTTGCAAACGGCTTTCACGCTGCCCAGGGCGGGCCGCGGCGGCGCCATCATCGACACTCGCTCATTTGTGCATTGGGATCCGGCGCACCGCGGCGACCATGAGGGTTATGTTGCGGGTTACTTCCTGGAATCGGCGATCAACCATTACCTGATGACCGGCAAGAAAGACGCCCGGCTATACAATGCGGCCAAAAAGCTGGCTGATTGCTGGTATGACAACCTCGGTCACGCTCCGAAGAAGGCATGGTACGACGGTCACCAGGAAATGGAGCAGGCCTTGGTGCGGTTCGGCCGTTTTGTAAACGACATGGAAGGCCGCGGCAAGGGTCAAAAGTATATTGAGCTGGCAAAGTTCCTTCTGGATTCCCGCTATCACTCGGGAGCGGGCCCACGGGATCGACAGGAGTACGATCAGAGCCACCTGCCGGTAATTCAGCAGTACGAAGCGGTCGGGCACGCCGTGCGCGCGGTCTACAATTACTCGGGCATGGCTGATGTTGCTGTCGAAACGCACGATGTCGATTATCAGAGCGCCGTCAAATCGCTCTGGGACAACCTCGTCAACAAGAAGTATTACGTCACTGGCGGGGTGGGCAGCGGCGAGACCTCGGAAGGGTTTGGGCCGAACTACTCGCTGAGAAACCGCGCGTATTGCGAATCCTGCTCCAGTTGCGGCGAGATTTTCTTTCAGTGGAAGATGAACCTGGCTTACCACGATGCCAAGTATGTCGATTTATACGAAGAAACGATGTACAATGCGCTCTTGGGTTCGACGGACTTGGAAGGCAAACACTTCTATTACGATAATCCTCTGGATGCCGGCGTACCCCGTTATCAATGGCACGTATGCCCGTGCTGTGTGGGCAATATTCCGCGAACGCTGCTCATGCTTCCGACCTGGGTATATGCGAAGAGTGCCGATGGTGTTTATGTCAACCTGTTTGTTGGAAGCACCATCACGCTCGAAAATGTCGCCGGCACGGACGTCGAGATGGTTCAGGCTACAGACTACCCCTGGAGCGGCAAGGTTGCCGTCACCGTCAATCCAAAGGTGCAGAAGAAATTCAGCGTGAGGATCCGAATGCCGAATCGCGCAGTCAGTAGTCTCTATAAAGCTACGCCCGACGCGAATGGCATTACTTCAGTCGCCGTCAACGGGGCGGTGGTGAAGCCTGTCGTGGACAGGGGGTACGCTGTGATCACGCGGTCTTGGAGAGCCGGGGACAAGATTGAACTGATGCTTCCGATGAAAGCTCAGCGAGTAAGAGCCAGCGAAAAGATCGAAGCAACACGGAACAAAGTCGCGCTGCGATATGGTCCGATGTTGTACAATATTGAACAGGCTGATCAGGATATCGCCAAAGCGCTCAGCCCTGAATCACTATTAACCACGGAATGGCAAGGAGATTTCCTGGGCGGCGTTGTAGCGATCAAGGGCAAATTCGCCGACAATACCGCGATGCTGGCGATCCCCAACTTTGTGCGCAAGAATCGCGAGCCGGGACTTGCTTTGCCTCCACCCGCGCGCCCGCCCGAGGCCGACGGCAGCCGTCCGGCTCCTCGCCCGGCGACTTCCATCGTTTGGATCAGGGAGGCGTAGCTCTTCCTGCCAGGTCGCCCATCGCCCGATCCAAAATGCCTTTATCCGAATTCGCCGCACCGAATCCTTGGGGTCTACGCACCGCGTTCTTTTCGCCATCTCGGGTTCCGAGCGCTGGCCACGGCTGCAGGTATCCGATTTCACCGATCCTTGGTGAGCGCCGAGTGAGCGTTGGCTCTTCACTTGCACGTGCTGCGTGGGTGCTTTATCCGAGGGGCTAAGACCATCGCGAAAGACGGCAGCTTCGCAGTTTCGACGATATTGGTTCCCTTTGTCGAACTCAAGGCTTCTTTCGAGAGTACCGGAAGAAGGGGACGTAGCCATAGGCGGCAAGCCCAGGGGCCCAGGGCGCCGCGCCCGACGAGGCAAAACGACGAAAAAACATGATGTGCCGGTAATGTTCTAGTAGTACAATCGGTGACAGCAAGGGGATGCGTGGTTTTCCGCGTCCTGACAGAGGCTTCTCGGCTCGGCAGTCTGCTGCTCGCGCCGGTCGCCTCTGATGACAAACACAGCGAAGGAGCAATTCAACATGGCGACAGATCAAATCCTGCATCTCCTCATCAGCGAACGCGACAAGCTCAATGCGGCGATTCTTGCCCTTCAAGGTACGAAGCGTCGTGGCAGACCACCTAAGACGGCAGCCGGCGGCAGCGCGAGTCCGGCCCCGGCGCCGGCCCGCAAACGACGCACATTCAGCAAGGCGCAGCGCGCCGCGGCAGCGGCGCGAATGAAGGCCTACTGGGCCGCAAAACGCAAACAGGGTAAATAGGAACCCTGCTACCCCGGCATCGTAAACAGACTGCGTTGCGCAGGCCGCTCGTGGCCCGAACGTTCGGGCGATGCATCGGCGTTGGTGTCAGTTTTTCGCAGCGGCGGATGCGCGTAGAATGGAGAGCCAGGAGCTTCCATGAAACGTCGCGATCTGATCGCAGGAATAGCATTCGGTTCGCTCGAGGGGCGGTCGCAGCCGCCTCCTGCGCAATCTCTCTACATTCCCAAAGCGCACCAGGTGGAGGATCGTAAGTTTCTGCACGATTTCATGGACGAATTCTCGTTCGTCGAATTGACGACGGCGTCTCCGGACATCCGGATCACGCACATTCCTGTACTCCTCGATCGTTCCGGCGGAGCCTTCGGAAAGATCTACGGGCATGTTTCGCGGCAAAATCCCCAGAGCCAGGCTTTCGACGGAAACCATTCGGCTGTGATTGTGTTCCGCGGACCGCATAGCTACATTTCGCCAACCTGGTATGCCAGGTCGGATGTGGTTCCCACCTGGAATTTCGCGGTCGTACACGCCACCGGACGGCTGAAGTCAATCACGGAGAAAAAGGCCTTGCACGATTTGCTGGCGCGGCTAATCACCAAGTTCGAAAGCTACCAGAACTCGGGTTACGATTTCGCCAAGCTGCCGGAAAGTTACAAGTACGGCTTGATGGAGGGCATCATTGGCTTTGAATTATCCATCGAGCGCCTCGAAGGCAAATTCAAGCTCGGGCAGGAGAGGACGGAGGCGGATCGAGCGGGCGTCTTGAAAAACCTGAAGTCCCGCCGCAAGGAACGACCGATCGAGGAGTTGACCGCGAGCTTTTACAACCGGCAAATCACGGCCAAGTAAGCTATTGCCGCCCCATTGGATCCGCCGCGGTATCCTGAAGTCATGGCCCTGACGCTACGCCCGCCCACTTCGGCCGACATCGAACCGTGTGGCCAAATCATCTACGACGCATTCCGTGAGATCGCGCTCCGCCACGGATTCCCGCCGGATTTTCCGGCGCTGGAGATGGCGAACGGCGTGGCGGGCATGCTCATCGAGAGTTCCGGCGTGTTCGGAGTGGTGGCGGAACGAGACGGGCGCGTGGTGGGTTCGAACTTCCTCGCCGAATCGAACGCGGTTCGCGGCGTGGGGCCGATTACGGTCGATCCAAGCGTGCAAGGCAACGGCGTGGGGCGGCGGCTGATGGAAGCCGTGATCGAGCGCGGCCGTGGAGCACCCGGAGTTCGGCTCACGCAGGATGCGTTCAACTCGCGGTCCTTGTCGCTGTACGCATCACTCGGATTTGAGGTCAAGGAACCGCTTGTGATGATCCAGGGCCGCCCGAGGAGCGGTCCGCCGCCGGATGCCGGTGTCAGGGTCAGACCGCTCGAGCCGGCGGACATCGAGGGTTGCGCGGCGCTATGCCGCAGTGTGCACGGCATCGACCGCTCGGCCGAACTGCGGCACTCCGGGCCGATGGCTGAACCGTGGGTTGCGCTGCGGGATGGACGAGTGGCGGCGTACGCAACTTCGCTGGAATTCTGGCCCTTCGCTCACGGCGTGGCGGAATCCGAGCAGGACATGAAGGCTCTCATGCTTGGATTCGCGGCGCTGCGTCCAGCGCCGCTTTGGTTCCTGCTGCCCACCCGCGAGGCAAGCTTGTTCCGCTGGCTGCTCAGCGAGGGTCTGCGAGTGCTCAAGCCCGTGAACCTCATGGCTATGGGCGAGTACCAGGAGCCTCAGAAAGGTTGCTGGTTCCCCTCTGTAATGTACTGATTACGGCACTTCTTTGAACGCATTCAATTTTCGCTTGACAGGCGCCCTATCCGGCCCTATCATTGAATTGAACGTGTTCAAAACAAGGAGGGCGGGATGAGGATTGCGATCACGGGCGCCACGGGACTGATGGGGAGTGCACTCGGCCGCGTGCTACGTGCCGAAGGGCATGAGGTGGTATCGATCGCGCGCCGGGGAAACATCCCGGCCGCGATCACCGATGAGGATGCCCTCGCAAGGGCATTCGCCGGCTGCGACGCGATCGCGCATTGCGCGGGGATCAACCGGGAACTGGGATCGCAGACTTACGCGCGCGTGCATGTCGAGGGGACGCGAGCCGTGGTGCGCGCGGCCAGGTCGGCGGGCGTGCGCCGGATCGCGATGGTGAGCTTTCTGCGCGCTCGCCCAAACTGCGGGTCGCCTTATCACGAATCGAAATGGGAGGCGGAGGGGATTGTCCGGAACTCGGGCCTCGACTACACGATTCTGAAATGCGGCATCGTGTACGGACGCGGCGATCATTTGCTCGATCACACCAGCCGCGCGTTGCACACCGTGCCTCTGTTCGCGGCGGTAGGGCTGCGCACCCGCCATGCCGCGCCGGCCGCCGTGGAGGATGTAGCGCGAATTCTGAGCGCGTGTGTGGTGGAAGGGCGGCTGGCGGGCCAGACAGTTGCCGTCGTGGGTCCGGAGCGGCTCGATTTTCGCGAAGTTGTGCGGCGCATCGCGCGCGCCAACAATCTGCGCGTGTGGATTTTCCCAATGCCAGTCTGGTTTCATCTGACGCTCGCCGCGGTCCTGGAGCGGGTGATGAAGGTCCCTCTCCTCGCGGTCGCGCAAGCTAAGATTCTGGCCGAAGGCGTGGCCGATCCCCTGCCCGGCACAGCCGAACTACCCGGCGATCTCAAACCGGCTCGCAAATTCACGGACGATCAGATTCGACGCGGGTTGCCCGAGCCGATGCCATTCGGACGCGCTGATCTGCGCTGCGGCTGCGAGCAGTCGCGAGCGTAAGTGGGCTGTAGCGGCCGCGCTGCGTCACATATGCGACGTGGACTGACCGGTATTCTGAGCCGTCAGTGCAGGCTACTCAGTCTCTCGGGGAAATACAGCCGGAGTGTGTTCGTTTCTCGTAGCCAGCGGGATCGGAGTAATCCGGGGATGGTGGCCTTCCGGGAAGCGTAGCCGGTTATGGCATTCGCCTACCCTGGCACTTGGGAGCGGCGTCGGATTCTTGCTCGGTCTAAAACTCGTTGCCCTTGTACATGCCCGCGACGAATTCCTCGTAGCCGTTGTACATCAGCGTCCGCTGGCGCGCCATCGTCGGAATCACTTTTTCCACCGCCTGCGACCAGCGCGGGTGCGATTTTTTCGGATTCACGTTTGAATAGAAGCCGTACTCTTCGGGCCCGGCCACGTTCCAAAACGTCGGGGGCTCCTTGTCAACGAACTCGATCTTCACAATCGACTTGATGCTCTTGTAGCCATACTTCCATGGCACGATGATTCGGATCGGCGCGCCGTTCTGCTTCGGCAGAGGCTTGCCATAAAGGCCGGTGACGATCATCGTCAGGGGATGCTGCGCCTCGTCCATCCGCAACCCTTCCTGGTATGGCCACGGATAGCGCGGCGCCTGACTGAGTCCAGGCATTTCAGCGGGACGCTTCGCCGTCACGAAGCGCACATAGCGCGCCTTCGCCGCCGGCTCTACCAGTTTGGTGATTTCGCTGAACGGGAATCCGGTCCACGGCGCCACCATCGACCAGGCCTCGACGCATCGGAATCTGTAAACGCGCTCCTCGAGCGGCACCTTTCGAACGAGCTGGTCGACATCGAGGACTTGCGGCTTGGCGACCAGGCCGCCCACTTCGACGGTCCACGGGCTGATGACGAAGCGGCCGACCTTGTCCTTCACAGCCATCTTGTCGTTCGGGTCGAATTCGTAAAAATTGTTGTAGCCCGTAGCGGCCCAGTCCTCGGTGATCTTGAGATCGGACGGATTGAACTTTGGATTTCGCCTGGCGGGATAGGGCTCCTGAACCGCTGCGGCGAGCAGCCGCCCTGCTCCCAGGAAACCGGCAGCCTTCAGCAGGTCGCGCCGGTTCAGCCAGTCACTCTCGGGCGTGACTTCTCTCTCGGGGATCTCCCAACTCTTCGGAATTCTGACCAGCATGGCAAACTCGCTACTTTCATCGTAGCAAGGGCCGCTCCCTCACGGTCACGGTTCTGTGGTTTGGTGTATCCACGAGGCGTCCTCACACTTTGCGCAGGAAATCGAAATCACAACCGAGGTTGGCCTGCGTCACATGCTCAAGAAACAGCCGCCCGTAGCCGCGATTGTACTTGGGCGGCGGCAGCGTAAAAGCCTCGAGCCGCCGGGCGATCTCCCCGGCCGGGATGCACAACTCGATCTGCCGCCCGTGCGCGTCGAGGCGGATCTCGTCACCATTCTGAACCACAGCGAGCGGTCCGCCGATCGCAGACTCGGGCGCCACATGCAGCACCACAGTACCGAAGCTGGTGCCGCTCATGCGCGCGTCGCTGATTCGCACCATGTCCTTGACGCCCTGCTTCAACAGCCGCTTTGGCATGGGGATGTGGCCCCATTCGGGGAAGCCCGGCGCGCCTTTCGGCCCGCAACTTTTCATCACAAGCACGGTGCTGGCGTCCACCGGCAGGTCGTCGCTGTCGATTTGCCCGCGCATTTGGTCGTAGTTCTCAAAGACATAGGCGCGCCCGCGATGCTGCAGCAGTTCGGGCGAAGCCGCGGTCTGTTTGATCACAGCGCCGTCGGGCGCGATGTTTCCGTAGAGCACGACCGTCCCGCCTTCAGGGTGCAGCGGCTCGGCCGCCGTGCGGATCACCTCGCGGCGATGGCATTCGGCCTTTTCCACGTTCTCGCGCACCGATTTTCCGGTCACCGTGATCGCGTCTCCGTGCAGAAGGTGCAGGATCTCTCTCATAACGGCCGGCAGTCC
Source organism: Bryobacteraceae bacterium (assembly GCA_050746825.1). Classification (GTDB taxonomy): domain Bacteria; phylum Acidobacteriota; class Terriglobia; order Bryobacterales; family Bryobacteraceae; genus JBOGMR01. Next base: position 8,184 of record JBOGMR010000054.1, read on the forward strand.
GCCCGCGTAATAGAAATCTTCCATCAGAAATTCGCCCGACGGCTTCACATTAGCGACATAAGGTGTGCGGCGCGAGATCACGTCGAACTCGTCGAGACTCAGATCGAAGCCTAACCGGCCCGCGATCGCAACCAGATGGACGACGGCGTTGGTGGAGCCCCCGATCGCCATGTCGACGGTGATCGCGTTCTCAATCGCTTGCCGTGTCATGACCTGCGACGGGCGCAAATCTTCCCACACCAGATCGACGGCGCGGCGTCCGCTCAGCTCCGCGATCGCCAGGCGCCGTGAATCCGGCGCGGGAATGTTGGCGCAACCCGGCAGCGTCATCCCTAAAGCCTCTGCGAGGCTCGTCATCGTCGAGGCCGTGCCCATCACGGTGCAGTGGCCGGCGCTTCGCGAGATGCCGCATTCGATTTCACACCATTCTTCCTCGCTGATCTGTCCGGTGCGGAACAGGTCGAACAGCTTGCGGCCGTCTGTGCCCGAGCCAAGTTGGCGGTCGCGCCACTGGCCGCTCAGCATGGGCCCACCCGGCACAACAATAGCGGGGATGTCGGCGCTCGCCGCCCCCATCAACTGCGCGGGCGTGGTTTTATCGCAGCCGCACAGCAGCACGACGCCGTCGAGCGGGTTCGCCCGAATCGATTCCTCAACGTCCATCGCCATCAGGTTGCGATAGAGCATGGTGGTCGGGCGCATGAAAACCTCGCCAAGCGAGATGGTCGGAAACTCGAGCGGGAATCCACCCGCGGCCCACACGCCGCGCTTCACAGCCTCGGCGACGATGCGCAGATGCGCGTTGCAGTTGTTCAGCTCGCTCCAGGAATTGCAGATGCCGATGACCGGCTTGCCCTGGAAGGCGTCGGAGTTGAAGCCCTCCGAGCGAAGCCAGGCGCGACGGGTGAAGCTCTCGTAATTGGGTTGGCCCCACCATTCTTGACTGCGCAGTTTCTTGCCATTCTTTGTCAACATGGAAAACCATTCTGTCACAGCGCAGCATGCGATACTGACCTCGTGAGCGCGCACCAATACCGCGTGACGACGGCCTGGACCGGGAACCTCGGCGCCGGAACGTCCGCGTACCGCGCCTACAGCCGCAATTACGAGATCCACGCGGGCTCTAAGGCTGCGGCGATTCCCGGTTCATCGGATCCCGGTTTTCTCGGCGATGCCGCGCGCTACAACCCCGAGGAATTGTTGGTCGCGTCGCTCTCCGCTTGTCACATGCTGTGGGTTCTGCACCTCTGCGCCGCCGCCGGCATCGTCGTCACCGGCTATATCGACGAAGCGATAGGAACGATGCGCGAGAATCCTGATGGCTCGGGCGAATTTACCTCCGTGGTACTGCACCCGCGCGTCACCATCACCGAAGCCGCCCGCATCGACGAGGCGAAAGCGCTGCACCACCGGGCTCACGAGCTCTGCTTCATCGCGCGGTCGGTGAACTTTCCCGTTGTGAACGATCCTATGGTGCTCACATAGAGAATTTCCACGACGTTGCGCACATACTGCTCGCCGGGAAGCTGGTCCACAGTTTCCGCGGGAAACTCGACCACTGACTGGAAGTGCGCCACGAGACTCGCGAATAGTTCGAGCCGCGCTTGCGGATCGAACTGGTCGCGGCGCGTGACGGCCTGCAGCGCGACGCTGGCCATCGCGGGCCTGACCTTCTGCCGGAGCCTGGCCGCCAGGTGCGGATGCTCGCGCAGAGAATTGTACTTGCCGCCGAGAATCTTGTCGAGATCGGGCGGCTGCGTTTCCGGCGACCGCACAACCACCGTGTTCGCTGCCAAGTCGCCCAGCCGCTGCGCGTGCCGGCTCAGCACGCACGCCGCACCCCCAACCAGGTAAAACACCGGCAGCGCGTCCACGAACCGCAGCAGGTTGCGCGTCACGATCTGGCTCGGCTGCAGTTTGAGCGCCTGCGCGTCCATCACCCGCAACCGCAACAGACGCTTGCCCGGCGTCTGGCCGCGCCACTGCCACTCGAACGCGATCGCGTAGCCGAGCATCACGACGAAGTAGAGGATCGCGCGCATCGCTCCGCTGAAGTCGGGGCTGAGCACCCGGATCGCGACTGCGAGCCGAGCGATAACTTCGACGATGACGCTCATGCAAGCGAGGTCGACGGCAAACGCGAGGAACCGGCTCACGGGGCCGGCCAGCAAAAGGGAAAACGTCACGCCCTCCGGCGTGCGGATTTCGAGCGCGTTGGCCTTGCTCTCACGCATGCGTGCGTCCCGCGCGGGCCAGGAAGAATGCGAGCAACACCAGCTCGAAAAGTCCAAACCCGATCTTCAGGCCGTAAGGAAGCACCGGCTCGTGGTATTGCGAGAAGAATGCTTCGACGATTCCAGCCCACACCAGCAGGCATGCGGCGCCGCCAACCAGCGTCACAAGATCCGGCGTCACTTCGCGCATACGCTGGCGGCGGCTGGCGCGTTTTCCCCAGCCGATCAACGCCGCGGCCAGCACCAATCCCGCCTGGCCCGCCAGAAGAATCGCGGGAATCTCGATCGAGCCGTGCGGCAGCAGCCATCCCGCAAGGAAACGTCCCTGGTCCGCGCGTACGTAGTCGAACGAGACCGAGCCCAGAATCACGCCGTTGTAAAAAAGCACAGTGACCGTTCCGATTCCAAACGTCATGCCGAGCGCCACCGTGGACAAAGCGACTTTGGTGTTGTGTGTCATCAGGTCGGCCGAAAACGATCCCTTCGCACCGGCCAGCCGGTCGCGTTTGCTGTCCTCCTCGCGTTTGACACGATCCTTCGGATCGCCGCGCAGATGAGAAAACGGCATGAGCACTTCTTTGGCGCCGGGATCGATCCCGAGCGCCAGACACCCGAAGCCACAGCCGGCCAGCGTGATCGCGCAGGAGAGCCAGAACGCCGGGATGCGCCGGCGAAACGTGATGGGAAACGTCTGAAAGAACCAGCGCCACGGCGAAAAGCGAATGCGAGTCGCCCGCGATTCATGCATCTCTCCGTAAGCGCGCGCCACAAGGGACTCGAGATAACGCCGCACATCCGGGGCGGCAGCGAGCGGCTGGACCCGCGCCAGGTCCGCCAGGCAGCGCTGGTAGAGATACTGATAGCGCTGCGCTTCTTCGATCGTCAGCTCTTTCACCGGATTGTTCTCGACGCGTGCGAGCGTGCTGTCGAGCTCATCCCAGTAACGGCGCTCGGCGGCTACAAACCGATCGAGGTCGACGATCATAGGAGCTGCCTCTGTTTGGCGTCGAGATAAAGCGCCGCCATCTGCGCCGGCAACCGGCCGGCGTCGAGCAGCGAGAGCCGCACTGCCTTACGCTCGCAGGCCAGCGCGAGCTCACGCAGCTTCCGCCATTCGAAGTGCCCGCCGAGTCCCGCATAGAGATCGTCGAGCGACTCCGGCTCCACAGTGAATAAGGGCCGCGCATCCGGCGGCGCGAGGACTCCCGCCAACACCAGATGCTGCCGTCGAAGCATCGCGGCGTTGCGTAGAAACGCCTCTGCAAGGGCGGGCTCGTCGAGCGCGGTGAGGAAGACGAGCATCGCGCGGCGCCGCAGGCGAACGCCGAGCAGCGTCGACAGCTCGTCGAAATCGGGGGTCACCAGGTGCGGCTCGAGACGGTACAACGAATCGCGGCAGGCCCCGTAATGCGCCTTACCACTGCCTGCGCGCACGATGCTGAGCACCTGCCCTGCGAAAGTGACGAGCCCAAAGCGATCGCCCTGCCGCTCGGCCGCGAGTCCAAGCAGCAGCGACGCTGTGACGTATCGTTCGAGAATGCTGTCGCGCCCGTGCCCCGACGGCCGCGCGGTGAGCCGCGACGCGTCCACAATTACGTAGACCTCCTGCGTGCGTTCTACCTGGAAGACTTTGGTGATCGGACGACCCCGCCGGGCGGTGGCTTTCCAGTGGATCTCGTCGAAGTCGTCGCCGGCGACATACTCGCGCAACTTCTCGAATTCGCGTCCGCGCCCCACTTGGCGGCGCGCGTGCATGCCGAGCTCGCCACGGCGCAAGAACAGCGGCGCAACTTTCTTGCTGTCGGCTACCAGGTTGGGATAGACGCGCAGCTCGCACGCCGAGGGCGTGGCCTCACGTGCGTCCCAAAGGCCAAGGGACGACCGCTTCTCGACGTAGCAC
>JBOGMR010000055.1:0-4686 GCA_050746825.1 Bryobacteraceae bacterium
GTGCACGACCAGCCGGAGAAGGCGCTTTCAGACGGCGCGAACGCTTTGCGGCTGGGCAGTCTCCCTTCCCTGCTCTCGCGCTTGCGTGCGCTGGACGCCCTGGTGCGAAGCTTCTAACAGTTCCACGCAATCGCAGGCTGCGGCGTCATAGCCTGTGTGAGATTTCGCAGAGGCTTCTCGCTACTGGAACTGTTGATCGCGATTGTGATCATTCTGATCATCGGCAAGATGGCGATACCAAGACTGATGGATGCGATTCCTGATTCCATCTGCCGCGATCGCGGCGCTGCCGGCAGCTCTGCGGGCGACGCTGATTGAGCCGGTCGAGTCGCTCCGGCACGAATGACGACGCCCCAATTCTTTCCGCTCCACGTTTCCCCGCCCCGGTCCGTCATACAATATCTGGGAGGAAACTGTCTTGTTTCGTTTGGACCGGAAGCGCCGCGGGTTCTCGCTCATCGAGCTGCTGATCGTCATCGCGATCATTCTCATCATCGCGGCCATGGCGCTGCCGAAACTGAATCGCGCGCGCATGCAGGCTTACGAGGCGGGGGCGATTAAGGCGATCACGACCATCCACACCGCGCAGGCGCAGTATTACTCGACCTACGGCCGCTACGCCGCCACTCTGGTGGAGCTTGGGCCCGCTGCGACGGGCGGCAACGTGAGCGCCGCGGGTTCAGACCTGATTCCGGGTGACCTGGCCGCGGGCGAGAAAGGCGGCTATCGCTACATTCTCACGGCGACGCAAACCGGGTATTCCGTGAATGCGAATCCAGTAGCGTTCAATAACACCGGCAGCCGCACCTTCTTTTCGGATCAGTCGCTGGTCATCAGGCAAAATTTTGCGAACGAGCCTGCGACGGCGGCCAGCTCGGAAATCAAGTGACTACGGCAGGTCCCGGCGCAGTTCCACCCACTGCGTGAGCGCGTTCCCGGCACGCTTACCAGGCAGCGACATCGCGGTGGCCCCGCCGTTCAGTACGCTCCCCCGGAGTCTTAGAGACAACGACAGAGAATACGGACGCCTGGCTGCGTCTTCGGTACCGATGTCCCCGGTCATGCGTGCGCTGAACGCACCGTCCCGCCAGCGCACGTTCTCGAGCTGCGTCGCGGCTTGTTGACCAAGCTGGGCGCGCACTTCACCCGATTTCAGGAACTCGATCGAGAGCGGAATCTCGGCCTTGTAGGTGTGAAGCTGCCCCTGCCATCGGCCCGCCAGTTCGTTCGGTGTACTGAACTGCGGCGGGGGCGGCGGAGGCTCTCTGCGAGAACGCCGCCACTTCGGCAGCATCACCGCAAGAATCTCCTCGGCCACAGTATGCGGCAACGACTGTGCGGAATTCGATAGCACGACGACCGCCAACTTTTCCGGCGGAACCAGTTGGAGTGTGGTCGCGACACCACCCATTCCGCCGGTGTGCGACACGACGGAATAACCGCCGGCGTTCTCTGTCGAAGCCCATCCGATCCCATATCCGGAGCGCTCGCCGGTCTTGACCGTCGGCCGGTGCATGTCGTCAATGGTTTGGTCCGGCAGGATGGCCTTCTGATCGGGCAGGCGCGCTTTCAAATGGAACATTCCGAACCGCACCAGGTCGTGCGCGCTCGAATAGATCGCGGACCCGCCGGGATGATCGAAATCGTAGAACGGGATGGGGCCGCCGGCGCCGTAGCGCAGCGCCTGGTGAGCCTCAAGCCCGGGGGCGACATCGACGCTCATGCGATTCAGGCCGAGTTTCGCGAACACTTCTTCGCGCATGAAGTCCGGATAGCTTTTGCCTGATACGCGCGCGATCACGTAATCCAGAACACCGTAACCGAGGTTCGAATACTGGAAGCGCTCGCCGGGCGGCGTGATCAGGTTTGCGTAACGCCGGATGGTCTCGTCCATCGGCGGCCGCCGGTGGGGCTCGTCCGAATAAAAGAAATGATAGTGAAGCGGGAGGCCGGCCGAGTGGTTGGCCACGCGGCGCACGGTGGCCTGAGCTGCGTCGCCGGCCCGGCCGCGAAGTTTCGCCGCGCCCAGGTAGTCGTTGACCGGGCGATCCAGGTCGATCCTTCCGGCGACCACCAGTACCATCAGCCCCGTAGCGGTAATGGGCTTCGAGATCGAGGCGAGCGAGTACGGGGTGTGCTCGGACGCGGAGATGCGCTTCTCCCGATCGGCCCACCCAAAGCCCTCTTCCCAGACGATTTTGCCGTCCTTGGCCACAGCAACGGCGACGGAAGGCGTGGCTCCACCGTCGAGTTGCCGGCGGATCAGGGTGCGCACGCCGTCAAAACGGTCAGCCGCCGAAGCGCAGCTTACCCAAAACAGCGTTAGCCAAAGAATTCTCATTTGTTGGAAATTATACGCCTGAAAAATCGAAGCGCGGGGAGAAGATCCGGCCACTCGCTTTGACCAGATCTGCCCCCCGCGCAATCTTGCCGACTCGGAGGAGAGAAGGAGACGTGCTATTCAGTTCCTACCGGCTGTTATAATTACTCTAGCCCAGGGTGGCTCGCAGAGAAAATCCTGTCTAGCCAGTATATTCACCTTAGCCCTGGGACTGGTAAGCACCAGATACCCCCCGTACGCTGGTCCAGCGGATGGGCGATCTGGAGCATTGTCAATCAAAAACGAAATGAAGCACTTTCTTTAGATCCTCCCAGGCTTCCTTTTTGGGGTTCTGGTTGTAAGGGCGGAGCAGGTAGGAGGGGTGGTAGGTGACCATCACTGGTATATCCTTCCATATGAACCAGTTACCACGCATTTTGGTGACTCCTTCTTTACGCGCCAGGATGGCTTTGGCCGCGGTCGAACCGAGCGCGCAGATGGCTTTGGGAGCGATCGTTGAGAGCTGGCGGAACAGGAACTGGCCGCAAATCTCCATTTCCTCGGGCTCCGGCGTTCGATTATCGGGCGGTCTGCACTTGACGACATTGCAGATGTAGACATCGCTCCGGACGAGGGGGATGCCCTCTTTGCGAGCGGTACCCTCGATCATCTGGGTGAGGAGCTGGCCGGCACGTCCTACGAACGGCAGACCCTGGACATCCTCGTCCTGACCGGGGCCCTCGCCGACAAAAACCAGCTTGGCCTGCTCGTTGCCAGAGCCGAATACGATCTTGTTGCGGCCCTTGTGCAGGGGGCAGCGCGTGCATTCGCCGATGTCCTCCCGGATGCGGGCGAGCGTGTCGCCGGCCGGCCCCATGCCGGGGAGCTGAACCAGGCTTTCGGGAGGCGGCGCGTCCCGCTCGTGGGCGGCCTGCTCCGGCGTCGAAGACCCCGGCACGGGGGATGGACGGCGATAGAGTGTCTTGAAACCGAGATCCTGGTAGAACTCGAGAACCTGCCGCAGCCGCTCGCTCATCGGGTGGCGTAGATAGCCAGGCGCAGCTTCAGCGCTTCATCGAAGATGACATCGGCGATTTTGCGTTTCGAGGAGCGGCCGACATCGATGAACTCGCCGGTGCGCAGCGCCAGCGTCACCTCGTTGTCGTCGGATTCGAAACCGGCGCCGATCGAGGTGACGAGGTTGCCGACGATCATGTCGCAGTTTTTGGTCTCGAGCTTGCGGCGCGCTTCGTCGCGGAGGTTCTCGGTCTCGGCGGCGAATCCAATGAGCAGGCGGTCGCCCTTACGCCGCCCGATTTCGGACAGAATATCGGGCGTGGGATCGAGCTCGATGGAAATGCGGGCGGCGGTCTTCTTCACCTTTTGCTGGGGCACCTTGGACAGGTGGAAATCGGCGACGGCGGCCGTCTTGACGACAATCGAGGCCTGATCGAGATGGGACATCACGGCGTCGCGCATCTCGAGGGCGGTTCTCACCGGCACCACTGCAACGCCCGCGGGCGGCTTCAGATTGACCGGACCGGAGACCAGCACCACCTTGGCGCCGCGGGCCGCGGCGGCTGCGGCGAGCGCGTAGCCCATTTTTCCGCTGGAGCGATTCGAGAGGAAGCGGACCGGATCGAGCGGCTCCTGCGTAGGGCCGGCGGTGATGAGGACAGTTTCGCCCTCCAGGTCATGTCGAACGCCCAGCGCCTCCATGACGGCGCCGGCGATTCGGTCAGGTTCTGCAAGGCGGCCAGGGCCCACGGTTCCGCACGCGAGCAGACCTTCTTGCGGTTCGATCAGGCGATGACCTCGCTCGCGCAGCGTCTCGACGTTCCGCTGCGTGGCCGCGTGCAACCACATGTTGGTGTTCATGGCGGGCGCGAGAACGACCGGCCCGGTGAAGGCGAGGTAGAGCGTCGTGAGGAAATCGTCGGCAATACCGGCGGCGAATTTGGCTACCAGATCGGCCGTGGCCGGCGCCACCACGAGCGCGTCGTTTTCCTGGGCCACACCGATATGTTCCACGGCGCTGGCGAGAGTGCTTTCGGCGCTCGACGGAGAGAACATGTCCGTGATCACTTTGCGCCCGGTCAGGGAGGCGAAGGTGAGCGGTGTGATGAACTGCCGCGCGTTGGCGGTCATGACGGCCTGGACACGCGCACCGCGTTCGATCAGCGCGCGCGCCAACTCCGCCGCCTTGTACGCGGCAATCCCTCCGCCGACGCCGAGGATGACGTTCATATGGACATTCAACGCTCCCTGAGCATGGAGCCCGCACCCTCACGGTCGCGGTTCTGTGTCAGGCTTCGGGAGCGGCCGAATCAAGCTGCGCCTTACGCGTCTTCGACAGGCGGCTCTGG
>JBOGMR010000056.1:0-3737 GCA_050746825.1 Bryobacteraceae bacterium
CTGCCGGCTCAGAAACGCCGTAGAGACTAAGCCGGCGCCTTCCACAACATCCAGGCCAGCGCTCCAAGATACGCGGCCAGCGCCTGATACTCCTGGTTCTTTACGTACAGCTTGATCTCGAAGCTGCCAGGTCCGGACGAAAAGCGAGGCCGTGGCCACAAGCCGGGAACTCGCCGCTCGTAATCCGCATAGGCAGGGAACAACTCTCGCAGATGTTGTTCCTCGAGCTCAATGACGGGCAGATAGATGAGGAGGAACACCGCGGCGAACAGCGCGGCTAGCGGCCAATCGCGCGCGCCGATCACCAGACCGCCGGCCAGGAGCAGGCTGCCCAGGTACAACGGATTGCGTACCGATGCGTACGGCCCGCCGGTTGCCAAGGCCTGGTTCTTGGCGAGATTCCCGGCCGCCCACGCGCGGAGCCCCAGACCCGCCAGCGACAGCGGCAGGCCACGCAGGATGGCGTCGACCGCCGGCTTCGACCACCACAGGAAGGCCGCCAGCATGACGAATCCGGCAGGTACGCGCAGACGCGCTACAAAGTCCGCATAGGGCTTGGGAAATCTGGGCCGCTGCATCTAGCGGCGCGCCGTCGACGCGGCGCGTGGGAGCCGCGCTGCGAGCGCATCGAAAACAGTGTCAGGTCCGAGGTCGCGCATCGAGACGTCGAGACCGCCTCTCCGCTTGTACGTGGTGACGGCGCGCGGGCTGCGCAGAACGGTGAGCGTTCCGCCGTGAGGCCCATTGCGCTCCGGATCCGTGGGGCCGAACAAGGCCACTCCCGGCTTGCCGAGCGCTGCGGCCAGATGGAGCGGCCCGCTGTCGACGCCGACCACTGCCATTGCGCGCCGCGTAGCGTCGATTAGACCGGCAACTCCGGAGACGTGCGGCGCGGCTTCGCGAATCTGCGCGAGCGACGCCTCGCTTCCAGGCGGACCGTTGACCACTAGCGGCACGCCTATTTCGCTTTGCACGCGTACGGCGAGCCGCCGGTAAAAATCGACCGGCCACTGCTTCGAGCCCCAGCCGGCGAGCGGGCTGGCGAGCACGAAGTCGCCGGAGGGCAGACGTCCTTCCGGCGCGCCTTGCGGTATTGGAAACGCGTGCACGGCAGTGGCTCCACCCGCTGCGCGCGCCAGTTCCAGGTGCCGATCGACGATGTGCAGCGCCGCGGGCGAGATCGCATTGGAATAGAAGAGCGCTGCCGGACGCTCGCGCACCGTCGAGCGATGGTAGCCGTAGATGCGTTCGGGCCGCGCCGCCGACGCGATCAACGCCGATTGGATCAGCCCCTGGAAGTCCACCGCGAAATCGTAGGGGCGCGACCTTAACTCCGCGCGCGTCCGCAGGATGCTCCCGAGGCTGGTCCGGTCGAACACGAGGATGCGGTCGACAAACGCATTGCCTTCGAGCAACGGCGCCCACTTCGGCGCAATCACCCACGTTACCTCACATCCCGGGAATCCGTGCTTGAGCGTGGCGGCCGCCGGCAGCGTGTGGATTACGTCGCCCATCGAGCTCAGACGTACGATGAGTATGCGTGCGGCTTTAGGCACTTTGCCTTCGGCGTACATGTTCGATCAACGCAGAAGAGCGCTCGATGTGGGCGGCCTCTTCCCCTATCACTCGATCCGCCTGAATCCGCGCCAGAATCTGTTCCGGCTGCATGGAGCCCGCTGACACCACGTAGTCTACCACGCGGAGCGCGGCCACCAACTCGGCCCGTGCGACGGCCGGGAGTAGCGGGCGGGGCGGATCGAGCACTGCGACCATCATGTCGTGGCGCAGGTGGCTGGCGGCAATTTCTTCGAGCCGCCGTACGTGAGACGCGAGCAAAACGTCGAAGTAGCCGGTCACGAGGACGACGCGGCGGCGGTCGCTGATGCGAGCGGCCTCATCGAGGGTCAGGATTTTGGAGCGCGTGTCCAAAGGATCTCTTATTTGAGCAGATCGAGCCCGACTTGCGCCACGCGCCCGGCCGGCACGCGCGTCATGCAGCGATGGTCGATCGGGCACTCCCGAAGCAGGCAGGGGCTGCAGTCGACCGGCTCGCGCACGACCCGCGAATTCTCGCCCGTGGGGCCTGTTGTGGTGTCGTCGGTTGCTCCGAATACAGCGACGGTGGGAACGCCGAGCGCTGACGCGACATGCATCGCGCCCGAGTCATTGGTGAGATAGACGCGGCACGCGGCGGCGAAGTCGATAAATTCGGCGAGCGTTGTGCGGCCTGCGAAGTTACGGGCGTTGGGCATCCCGGATGCAACCGACTCGCAAAGATCGCGCTCGGCGGGCGATCCGAACACCGCGACCGAAGCTTGCTCCCGCGCCGCGACAATGCTGGCCGCCTCAACGAAGTGCGAGGGAATCCAGCGTTTGGCGTTGCCGTAGGCCGCGCCGGGGCTGACGCCGACAACGGGGAGCGGCACGCCCAATCGCGCGAACGCGGCAGCGCCCGCTTCCGCTGCTTGCCTCGCTCCTTCGAGTTGAATCGCACCCGCGTAGTCTTCGATCCGCTCGATGAGGCCCGCACGCCGCAGCAGTTCGAGGTAGTAGAAGCGCTCGTGCCTTGGAATCTCGCCGGGCTTCGGGACGGGGACGGCTTGCGTAAGCAGCAGAGCGCGGCCGTCGCGGTCGTAACCGATGCGCTCGGGAATGCGGGCTACGTTCGCAACCACCGCTGCTTCGAACGCGTTCTGCAAGAGAATGGCGCAGTGGAAATGTTCGCTACGAAGCGCGCGTGCAGTGGCCCACTTGGCTCGCCATTCGCCCGGGCCGGGATAAGGGATCATTCGGGATACGGAGGTCTCACGCGCGTAGAGATCGGCGACCCACGGGCGCGCGAGCACGGCAATCTCTGCTTCTGGAAATCTGTGGCGCACCGCGCGAATCGCCGGCAGGGACATGACCGCGTCGCCGAGCCAGTTCGTCGCGCGAATCAAGATCTTTTTCACACAGCGACGCCCGGTTCCTCGATTTCCAACTCGCCTTTATCCGCGTCCAGCGAGGCCATCACGCCGAGAGGAAGAGTGAGCTGATCCTCCGTGTGACCGATTGTCAGACCGGACAACACGGGAACGGGCAGCTTTCCGAGAATCTCGTCAACCACTTCGCCGAGCGAAAAGGTGGATTCGAACGACGGCTGATAATCGCGCGGGCGGCAGTTGTTGCATTCGCCGAAGACCACGCCGGCCACGCCGTCGAATTTGCCTGCCAGGCGGAGTTGGGTCAACATGCGGTCGACGCTGTAGGGCTGCTCGTCTACGTCCTCAAGGAAAAGAATGCGGCCACGTGTCTCGATCTCGAACGGTGTTCCCATCGTCGTCGAGATCAGCGTGAGATTACCGCCCACCAGAGGCCCGCGCGCAGTTCCCGGCCGCACGGTGCGAAACGTGTGCGCGGGGCGCAGCGGGTTCGAGTCGGGCGGGTTCGTCAGCTTGCCGAGCGGTTTCGCCTCGAACAAAGCACGCCGGAAATGTTTTTGCGTGTATTCGGAGAACCGCGAGAGCGTAACGGGGCCGTGGAACGTGACCAGGCCCGCGCGCTTCTGGATGGCTAGATGCAACGCGGTGATGTCGCTGTACCCGAGGAAGATTTTGGGATTGCCGCGGATCAATTTGTAATCGATGCGATCGAGAAGCTGCGCGGCGCCATAGCCTCCGCGAATCGCGAAAACGGCGCGCACATCCGGATCGCGGAACATCGCGTGGAGGTCATCGAGCCTCTCTTCGACAGAGCCG
>JBOGMR010000057.1:0-6058 GCA_050746825.1 Bryobacteraceae bacterium
GCGTTGGCGGTCGAACTCTTCGGCGCCGCTTAGCGAATCCGCATAAAGATATCCGTCCACGGGCTTGCCGTCGATTTTCGCCGTCACCAGGTAGCACGGCCGCGCTTCGCCGGAGAGCGCAAATTTGACTTCCACCTGATCGCCGGCCTTGAGCTGTGCGACCGGCTTGTCCGACGCGGCACAGCCCGACTTGAGCGGCTGATCGGTCTTCACCGCTTGCACATTGGCAAACAGCAGCAGCCACAGCCAGGCGCTCAATTGCCCCCCTGTTTCCCGATCTTGCGCACGAGCGTCTTCATCAGCGCACTGCCCCGCAGTTCAGCGGGAGACACCGAGAGGATGCGCCGCTGGCCATCGAGGAGAATGGTCGTGGGAAATTCGTCGATCTTGAACGCGTCCACCACCGGCGCGATGCTGGCCTTGGTTGCCTGCGGCCACGTCATTCTATTTTCCTGCATGAATTTCTTGACTTCGTTGACGTCATCATCGTCATCCATGCCGAGAATCGTGAAGCCACTGTCTTTGAACATCTGGTAGGCGCTTCTCAGAAACGGCACCTCTTTGCGGCACGGCCCGCACCAGGCGCCCCAAAAATCGAGCAGCACGTACTTGCCGGCGAAATCGGAAAGCCTGCGGGAGCGGCCGTCGAAGTCCGAAAAGACGAAGTCGGGAACCTGAACGCCTACGCGCCGCTCCCAGCTTTCACCGGGACCGGCCGGAGGTCCCGATGGCGCAGTTTTCGCGGCAGGGGCAGTCTCCGGCCGCGGCTTGCTCCCTACGACAGGCGCGGCTTCCTTCCGGAGTTTTTCGAGTTCGTCCGCCGCCGCCAGGCTATCGGGACGCAGGTAACCGTCCACCATCTTGCCGTCCACTGTGGCCGCCACGAGCACGCACGGAGTTGCTTGTCCGGCCAGCGAGAATTTCACCCGCACGGTGTCGCCGGCTTTCAATCGCGCGATAACCGGGTCCTGTTCTGCGCAGCCCGAGCGCAGTGGCGCATTCTCTGTTTTCACCGCCTGGACCGCAGCGGCGATGAGGAATAATGCGAACATCATGGGGACAGGATCTCACAAACGGCGGCGGATTTCGTCGAGTAGGTGGTCTTCCCGATCGAATTTCAGACGGATCCTGAGCCAATAAACATGCGGCTGCCCGAGACGCGCGGCGTTGATCCAGTCCTTCTCGGTTGTAACGGCCGCCTGTGCGCCCTCCATCACCCGCGCGATGTCTTCGGCGCGGTAACGCCAATGATCCGGAAATGCGACGCGCCGGCAGGCGTGCATGGGGATCAGCGCGAGAGTCTTCCAAAACGAGGCCGGATTGGCGAGCCCGCAAAACGCGGCGGTGCGAGCGCGCGGAAGATCGTTGAGCTCCACGATCCGGCCGGTCATTCCCTCGACCCAACACTCGGGTACGACGTGCGCATAGAAGATCGGCGCCTCGGCGTTATAGCGGCGGAGCGCGCGCTCGATTCCCGGCCGCGATCTTTCGCTGCGCGTGATGACGAAAATGTGCGCGCGGGCGAGCGCGCCGGGAGGCTCGCGGAGCCGGCCCTGCGGGAAAACTGCGCCGCCGCCGAGCGGGTCGAGCGCGTCGACGAGCACGATGTCGACATTTCTGTGAAGCCGCCAATGCTGGAAGCCGTCATCGAGGATCGCGACCTCGCATCCGGCGCGTTCGATGAGTGCGCGCCCCGTGGCGAGCCGGTCCGGCCCGATGCCGATCGCAGCGACGCCGGAACGTGCGAAGATCTGCGCTTCATCGCCGGTGAGGCCGGTTTCGGCGGCTTCGCCAACTGCGAGCAGCACCTCGCGGCTGGCTGTTTCCCGCCGGTATCCGCGAGTCAGGATCGCCGGCTTCGAGAGTTTCGACGCCAGGTGCAGCACCATCGGCGTCTTCCCCGTTCCGCCCATAGAAAGGTTCCCGACGCTGATGACCGGAATCGGAAGCCGCTGGCTGCGCGTAGCCGCCTTCTTCAGCGCAGCGCCGGCGCGCCAGAATAACGATAGCGCCGCGAGTAGCGATGGTCCTCGAAACGCGGGCACGGCGTCATCCCACAGCCTTCGGATTTCCGCGACGGCCTTGGCCGTGGCGCCGCGCTCAGCTTCCGCGCATGTTTTTGCGCGCGTGCCGATTTCGGACCGGCGCGCGGCGTCGTCCAGAAGGCCTCCGACGGCCGCGGCCAATTCTTCCCCGGATCGGATCGAAGCCAGCGCGCCCGCTTTGTGGAACGCGTCTGCCATCTCGCGGAAGTTCTCCATGTGCGGCCCCACCACCACTGCCTTGCCGAATGCGGCGGGCTCGAGAATGTTGTGTCCTCCGCGCGGCACGATCGTTCCACCCATGAATACGACATCGGCGCGGGAAAACACGCCGCTCAACTCGCCGATAGTGTCGAGCAACAACACGCCCGGCAGTTTGAGCTTGCCGGCGTGATTCCACCGCGATCGCCGGAGGAAGGCGACGCCCGCCCGCTGCAGCTTTTCCGTTGCAGTGTCGAACATCTCGGGCTTGCGCGGCGCAAGGATCAGCAGCAAGTGGCGGTGGCGCGAAGCCAACTCGCGAAACGCGCGGATCACCAGATCGTCTTCATCGGGCGGCATCGTGCTCGCGGCGATCCAGACAGCGCCGGGCTTCACCACATCGAGCAGCGAAGCGACCTCGGGCGGGAACGGCGCGGGCCGCACGTCGTATTTGAGATTCCCGCCCACCGTGACGCGTTCGGACGGAGCACCCGCTTTCAGGAATCGCTCGCGGAGCACTCCGGTTTGCGCAAGGATCGCGTCGGGCCAACCGAGCACAGCTCGGAAGAACCAGGCCATACGCCTGTATCGCGGCTCTGCGCGGTCCGAGATGCGGCCGTTGACTACCAGCAGGCCGCATCCGGCGCGCTTCGCCTCGCGAAACAGATTCGGCCAGATCTCCGTCTCCATCGCAACGACGACGTTCGGCCGGATCGCCCGCAGCACGCGCCGCACGGCGAACACGAAATCCATCGGCGCGTAAAACACGCCATCGGCCAAGCCCGCGAGTTTCTCGCCTGCCGTTGCGCGTCCGGCCAGGGTTGCCGTCGAGACAAACAGCGGCGCTTCCGGCATTTCGAGACGCAGCCGCTGCAGCAGCTCGATTGCGGTGAGCACTTCCCCCACCGAAACCGCGTGCAACCAGATTGCGCCGGCGCCAGTCTCTCGATATGTGTGCGGGAGGAATCCGAGGCGTTCCGGAAGTGTACCGAGGTATGCGGGATTCCGCGCGCAGCGCAGCAACCAATACAATAGGATTAACGGGGAAGCGGCAACGAGCAGGACGCGGTAGAGGAAATAAATGAGCAAGAGCCTGATTCTATTGACGAGTATAGCTGTGGCCCTGGCGGCAGACAAGGATTCGGGGCGGTTTACGCACGGTCCCGCTTCGAGCTACCCATCGCGGCAGACGAACGACAAGGTCACAATCGCCGCGGTTCCCTACTATGGCGATGACCAGGTCAAGAGCGCCTTCGGGAAGGTCAATCCGAATCAGCACGGGATTCTTCCGGTGCTGATCGTCATCCAAAACGACGGCACGGAATCGATGCGCCTCGAGGGTGTGCGCGTGGAGTACATCGGTCCGGACCGCTCCAAGATCGAAGCGACGCCAGCGAAGGATCTGCCCTACCTGAGCGGTCCGCGCCAGCCGAAGCCCGTCAGCGGCCCGCTACCCACAGGCATGCCGCGCGTGAGCCGCAAGAAAAATCCGTTGGCCGATGCGGTGTTCGAAATACGGGCATTTTCGGCAAAAATGCTCGCACCGGGGCAGCAGGCTAGCGGCTTCTTCTACTTCCAGACGGGACATCGCCGCCTCGCTCATTTGTATGTCACAGGACTGCGCGAGGCGGCTTCAGGGAAGGAACTGTTCTATTTCGAAATTCCGTTTGACCGCTAGGTTGGGCAGGCATCGGCGGGTCAGCGGCCTGCCGGACGCACCACCCGATACAGGCGCCGCTCGCCGCGGATGAAGATCGAACCTCCCGCGACCGCGAATGACGCCAGTGTCCGCTCGTCGATTCGGTTCGTCGCCAGCTTCTTAAACTCCGTACCCGGCGCGATCACCGACGCTTCGCCGTCTTCGTTCAGGAAGTAGATCCGCCCGTCCGCAAAGACCGGCGATGCCGAGAAGTTGCCGCCGAGGCGCTGCTGGTAATGTGGCTTGCCCGTTTTCGCATCGAGACACGACAGGATTCCGTTATCGCTCACCATATAAAGCTCGTTGCCCACGACGATCGGCGATGGCGTCAGCGGCACTCCACGTTGCGCGCTCCACGCGACGTGGGATTCGGTCACATCGCCCTTGCCGTCAGGCCGCACCGCCAGTAGTCGCGGCTCAAAGAAGCCCGTACAGAGGAACACCAGGCCGTGCGCGTACACCGGACGGGGCACGTTGGAAAACCCCTGGCCGTATCGCACCGACCAGACTTCTTTGCCGGTCTCCGGTTCGTAGGCCACCGTGCGGAACGCTCCCGTGCTGATTGCAAGCGAGCGCTCCCCTACGCGGATCATGAGCGGAGTCACGTAAGCCTGGCTGCCGCGACGGGGACTCTTCCAGCGCACGCGACCGGTCTTTTTATCGAGCGCCGTGACGTACTGCGTGTCCAGGCCGTCGCAGTTGATGATCAGCAAATCGCCATGTAGCGCAGGCGAGCCGCCCGGACCGTGCTGTGGCTCGTAGGAAAGTTTCTGTTTCCATAGCACCTTGCCGTCGCTCGAAAGGCAGGCGGTGCCGAGCGGGCCAAAATGCACGTAGACGCGATCGCCTTCGAGAATCGGCGTCGGCGACGCGTGATTGTTCTTCTGGTTCATCGGGCCGCCGCCGGACGGCCGGAACACTTCGACGTCGAGGAGCACCCGTCCGCTTTCGCGATCGAGGGAGATGGCGTGCAGCGAACCGCCGTCATTGAGCGACGATGTCAGCCAGATGCGATCGCCGAGGATGGCGGGCGAGGACCAGCCGCGGCCCGGGATCGGCGCCTTCCATCGAACATTCTCGCTCTCACTCCAGGTGAGCGGCAGCCCGCGCTCAGTGGAATGTCCCTGGCCGGTTGGCCCGCGAAACTCGGGCCAGTCTTCGGCAAGGAGACAGAGTGATAGCGAAATCAGGAGCGCCGCCTGGCGTAGCTTCATTATTTTTTGGCGCGCCTCGAGTCAGCGTCCGGCCCGGCAGTGTCTAACGCTACTTCTTGAGCCGGCTGCAAGCCGTTTCCGCACCGCTGATATCCACAGCGCTCTGCCCCTCTTCGACGTATGTGATCTTGCCTTCCCTATCGACGAACGAACGTTGCGCGATTTGAGAGCCCGCGCGCTTCCATCAATACGCCATAGTCTTTCGACGCTTTGCGATTGAGAAAATCACTCAGCATCGGGAACTTCGCGCCGGTTTGTTCGGCAAAGACCCGCTGGCTGGGCGTGTTATCCGTGCTGATGCCAAAGACCTGGACGTCCATGCCTTCGAATTTGGCAAGGCTCGATCCATAGCTCGTCATCTCTTTTGTGCAGCCCCCGGTGAACGTGGCTGGATAGAAGGCCAACACGACATTCCTCTTGCCACGAAATTCGGACAGCGTCGCGGGTTTTCCGGCTGTCGACGGCAGGGTGAAGCCGGGCGCCATGTCGCCGGCCTTCAAGTGAGTCTTGGGCGGCGCTTGCCCGCTCAACATCGGCGCCGTCGCCAGCAAGAGAATGATTGGCAATGATCGCACTTATTATCTCCGCGATTGATCTGGGATTGTATTATACCCGAAAGCCCTGCGCCGTCCTCTTTTGAGCGGGTCAGAGACCTCCCCACGTATAATCAGGAAAGAGGTTAGCTATGTCGCTACAAAAGTCAGCTCTTCTGATCATGTTGCTTCCCGCTCTTTCCGTGCCTTCCCTCAACGCTCAGGTCGCGACAGCCGAACTGAGTGGCAGCGTCATGGACGCAAGCGGCGCCGCGATCCCGCAAGCTCGCATCACGGCGACTAACTCCGAAACCAAAGTCGTGGCGCGCGAAGCGCTATCGGGCGCCACCGGACAATACATCATGACGT
>JBOGMR010000058.1:0-5784 GCA_050746825.1 Bryobacteraceae bacterium
GGCCGCGGCTCCCGGGCTCGACTTCATCTACCCCGAAGAAGGATTCGGTCTGTATTGCGACAATGCGGTCGTGCTGAAGGAATCGGGCCGCGCAGAGCTGGCGCATCGATTCATCGATTACCTGCTGCGCGCGGACGTGGCTGCGGATATCGTGAAGGCGACGCGCACGGCGAGTCCCAATGGGGCTGCGCTGGCGTTGTTGCCGGAGGAGCTGCGGACCAGCCCCACGTTGTATCCGGCGGCGGCTGTGCTTCGGCGCGGCGAGTGGTTCGCGCCCTTGCCGGCTGAGGCGCAGCGTGTGAGAGATCGCATGTGGACGGAGATTAAGTCCTCGTAAGACGTGCCCTGCGGGTGGCCGCTCCCTCACGGTCGCGGTTCTGTAGGCCTCGCACGGCGCGTGGTCACTCCTGCCAGTAGAACTTTCCCAGGCGGCGCTCGCTGGGCCAGGTGCGGTCCAGTGTGGCGCCGTCGTACACTTCGCCGCCTTTGATCACATAGCGAATCGATTCGGAGTTCTGGATGTTGTCGAGCGGATTGCGGTCGAGCACAACCAGATCGGCGACCTTTCCCGGCTCGATCGAACCGAGGTCTTTGTCGAGGCCGAGCGCCTGCGCGCCCTGGAACGTCGCGGCGCGCAGCACTTCCATCGGCTTCATCCCGCCCATCGCGAGCATCCACAGCTCCCAGTGCGCCCCGATGCCCTGCTGCTCGCCGTGCGAGCCCATCGCGACGTTGCCGCCGCCGCGCATGACTTGAGTCGCGCCCGTCGAAATCTCTGGAAAGATGTACTCTTCGTCAAGAAGCAGATTGCGGCGGCGCGTCTTTCGGTCAAGCTCTTCGTGCGGCGTGAAGTGCGCCAGCTTTTCGTCGGCGTGGTAGTTCTTGCGCTGGCGCCAATAGTATTGCCCGAACCAGCCTCCGTAGGAAACGACCAGCGTCGGCGTGTACACGGTCTTCGCTTGCGCGAGAAGCTGCGTCACGTCCTGATACACCTTGTACGGAAGGGTGTGCTCGAATCCGGTATAGCCATCGATCACCAGGGCCAGGTCCTCTTTGAGGAATCCGCCGCCCTCCGCGGTGACGTTAATCCCGGCCTCGTCGGCCGCCTGCAGCAGCCACTGGCGCTGGATGCGGCGCGGTTGCATATACTGCTTCAGGTACGTCGCGCCCTGTTCTTTGTAGCGCTTGACGATGTTGCGCGCGTCGTCCAGACTGTCGATGCGAGTGGTATTCGCGACGATCGGCGAGCCGGTCGAATAGATACGCGGGCCCACGATTTCGCCGGCTTCTACCATCTCGGCGTAGGGGAACACGCGGCTGCCGTCGACAGAAGGATCGCGCGTGGTCGTGACGCCGTAGGCGAGGTTGGCCGCGTAGGGCCAGTTCCTATCGGGGAACACATCACCGGGGGCGTTCATATGCGAGTGGATATCGATCAGTCCGGGAATCACGGTCTTTCCCGCCAGATCCATCTGCTTCGCATCGGCCGGGATGTTCACCTTCCCGCGCGGGCCGATCGCCGCGATGCGATTGTCCTCGATCAGGATGTCGGCGCGGTCAATCACCTCGTCGCCCTTCATCGTCACCGCGCGGACGTTCCGCAGCGCGAGTTTCCCTTTCGCAAAGCTGCGTGGAGCCTGGAGGGACAGTTCCGTGATCTCCGGCTTGATCTCGGCGGCCTTCGACGTGCGCAGCACCTGTTCGAAATCCAGGCGATACAGATGATTGGTGAACGCGTAAGTGAAAGCGTTGTTGCCGGCCCACCGCGGATACAGCGCACCCGTGGTCGAAACCTGCTTGGCGGGCACACTGGGTGACTCCAGGTTAATCGTGACGGCTTCCCCGATCCCTTTCGGCAGCGCCACCAGCCAGGCGTTTGCGTCTTTCATCACGATCATCCACTGCTCGTTAGGCGAAGGAACGATCGCCGCCTGATCGCTAGTACGCACGTGGGCCTTCTTGTCGACGCCGTCCGTTCGTATCGACGACAGCGTCGAGAGGCCACGTTCGCTGGAGCCTTGCGGCGGCGGCTGGAATTCGGAGAAATAGAGCCGCTTGCCATCGCCGGACCACGTGGCCTGCGAATTCGGCGAGCGCATCTGCGTGACGAAACTGCTCGCGCCGCCGTTCGACGACATTGTCCGCAGTTCATAGAGAGAACTCGAGTCGTTCGAAAGCCACCCGGTTACCGACCCGAGCATGAACGCGATCTGCGAGCCGTCAGGCGACCACGAGGGTGTGCTATAGAACGCCGGCGCCTGACTGAGTTTGATGGGAGCGCCCCCCGCTAGTGGCGCCTTCCACATATGTCCGCCGTCTACGTCGTTCCAGGTCACGTAGACAATCCAGCCCCCGCCGGGCGAAAGCGCCGGGGCATACTCGCGATCACTCGATTGCGTAAGCCGGCGCGGCGTACTGCCGTCCGGGCCCGCCACCCAGATCTTGCCGATAGCGCTGAACACTTTCAGCTTTCCGTCCGCGGTCGAATGCAGCCAGCGCATCTGCTTCACCTGAATCGGCCCATCCGGAACGCGATCCTCAAACTTGACGAGCTTGCCCAGCTCGCGCTTGACGTGCGCGGTGAACGGCACTTCGCGATCTTCGCCGGACGGAAAGCTGAGGCGGCGGAGCTTGCCGTCGATCGCGAGGTAGATAGCTGACCCGTCGCGCGTCATCGCGTAGCCGGGCAACGTATCCTCGCTGGAGAATCCTTCCTGATCGTCGCGCGTGATGCGGCGGCTCAGCCAGCGCTCCGCGCGGGTGTCGAGCTCCCGCACGCGCAGTCCGGTGACGGCGTCACGACGTGACGCATACAGCAGATGGCGGCCGTCCGGGGAAACCAGGGGCCGCAGCCCGCCGCCGTATTCGGACGTGATCGCATCGATCTGACCAGTTTCGCGATTGAGCCGCTGTACCTGCCACTTGCCGAGCTCGGTGTTGTAAATGAAACGCCCGGGCATCGAAGAGAAGTAGATGTACTTACCATCCGGGGAGAACACAGGGCCCGACACGCGCGTGTGGCGCGCGTCTCCCTTGGTGAGTTGCACGCCGGCGCCGCCGTCCTTGTGGAAGAGCCATAGCTCACTCTTGCGAAGGTACGATTCGAGCGGATAGGTTCCATAGCGCCGCGCCAGCACGTACTGGCCGTCGGGCGACCAGACGGGCGAGCCGAACATGAACCGCCGTT
Source organism: Bryobacteraceae bacterium (assembly GCA_050746825.1). Lineage (GTDB taxonomy): Bacteria > Acidobacteriota > Terriglobia > Bryobacterales > Bryobacteraceae > JBOGMR01. The sequence goes on from JBOGMR010000058.1 coordinate 3,188, forward strand.
CCTTCGTCAGCGCCTTCGCGTTGGAGCCGTCGGCCTCCATGATCCAGATATTGTCGCTTCCGCCGCGGTCGCTGATGAAGGCGATCTGCTTGCCGTCCGGCGAATAGCGGGCCTGGTAGTCCCATGCCATGCCCGTTGCCAACGGCTTCAGTTCACCACCCCTCGACGAGACTGTGTAAAGATCCCCCAGCAAATCCACCAGGAGTGTGGTCGCGTCCGGCGACACGTCGACCGACATCCAGGTGGCTTCACTGGTGGTGAATTCCACGGTTCGCGCGGGCTTGATGACCAGCGCTTCCGGCTTGTCCCGATCTCGATCGGCCGGAGCCTGAGCGGGCAGTGAAGCGAGTAGAAAGAGCGGAATCGGGAGCATGCGTGCGAGCATGCGTACAATTGTCGCTCACGATACAGGCGCGGTGGGGCGTGCTGGAGCGTCCACTATAATGGGCTGAAAGGACATGGGGCTGATCACGGTTTCCGGGCAGGCCGGCTGCCGCTTCGAGGAAGTTGCCAGGCTCGTCGCACAGCGGCTCGGCTTTCAGTTGGTGACCGAGTCGCAGCTCTCCCATGCCATCGCGCAGGAATTCGGATCGGATATCCCGGCGCGTGCGTATGCGGATGTGGTTGCGTCGGTGGTCGCAAGGAGGGCCACCGAGCAGCACATGGTCGTCGCCGCGGACGGCGTTGAATTTATTTTCACGCGATTTCCCGACCTGTTCCGCCTGCATGTGGTGGCTCCGATTGCCGCGCGCGCCGGCTATGTGATGATCGACCGGCGCGTCGATCGCACTGCCGCCAGGCAGGTGCTGCGCGAGCTCGAACAGGACAAGCGCCGTCTGCGCCGGAATCGATTCGGGCGGGCCACAGCGCCCGATCCATCGTTCTTCGACGCCGTGCTTAACGCGGAGAAGCTCGCGCCCGAACACATGTCGGCAATTGTCGAGTCCGCCGCGCGATCGTGCGGGCTGACCGAGCGCGGCCTGCTACCGCCCGAGTCGGAGGCGCAGTTTCAGTTCCAGGTCCGGCTGCGTCTGGCGCGTCACGGGGTGGCTCCGCCGGACCGGGTTACTCTCGATCACAAGCCGTTCGCCCACCCCAGCGAAGAGACCTTCGCCAACCTGCTGGATTTCTACAGAATCGCCTGGGAATACGAGCCGAGGAGTTTTCCAATACAATGGGACCGCGACGGCAAGCCGATCGAGTCTTTTACCCCTGATTTTTATCTACCCGAAGCCGATTTATATGTCGAGCTGACGACGATGAAGCAGTCGCTCGTTACCAAGAAAAATCGCAAGGTAAAACTGCTCCGCCAGCTTTATCCGCAGATCAATATTCAGGTATATTATCAGAAAGACTTGGAAGATCTTATCTTTAAGCACGGTCTTGCGGAGCGGCTGGTACCCGCATGAGTCGCGATCCCGCTACTATAGACCGGGTATTGTTCACCGCGGAGCAAATCGAAGACCGCATTCGCGAAGTCGGCGCACAGATTACCGAACGCTATCAAGGCCGCCAGTTGAAGCTGATCGGGGTTCTCAAGGGTTCCGTTTTCTTCCTCACGGCCCTCGCGCGGCAGATTGATTTGCCGGTGAAGGTCGACTTCCTGGCGATTTCCAGCTTCTCTCGCAAGGCGGCGCCCGGTCTGGTTCGAATCGCGAAGGATCTTGACGACACGATCGAAGGTGAAGACGTGCTGCTGGTCGAAGACATCGTCGATACCGGCTTCACACTGCGGTACCTGCTGCAGACGCTCGCCGGACGCGGACCGAATTCGCTGGCGGTATGCGCGTTTCTGGACAGGAAGTCGAAGCGGTTGGTTCCGGTAACGGTCGACTTCTCCTGCTTCGAAATCCCGGACCGGTTCCTGGTCGGGTACGGTCTCGATTACAACCAGCTTTACAGGAATCTGAACTACCTGGCGGTGTTGAAGCCGGAGAAGTGAGCTCCACAGGGACGGGCGAGCTCACGATGTGCAGAGGGCCGTGCTGCTACCGGTCTTCGTCCTCCACCTCCACAGCCAGCGGTGAAAATACGCCGCGCTTCACAAGAGGATACGGTGTGCCCGGTCCTTTGATAAGAGTCCAGAGTATGCGATTGAGCCGCTCTGTCGGCGCGGCATCAGGCACGGACCAGTTCATCCGCTGAGACGCGATCGCGTCGCTGCGAGCCCTGCCCGACAGCGCGCGCAACGGAGGATTCACCTCGAACAGATCCTGCTTTGGACGGACCGAGGAGTACGGCGTCAGATCGGCCTCATCGGTAAAACACTGTCGCATGTCGTTCGCGATCAGATCGAAGATCGACATCGTCGGTAATCCGAGAATCAGCTCGATCGTTTTCAGAATGCTCTGGTGGGAATAGAACGTCGAATCGATGGAGCCGCGTCGAGCGTAGGGGCTGGCAACAAAGGCGGTGGTACGGTGGCCGTCCACGTGATCCACACCATTCTGCGCATCGTCCTCGACAACAAAGATGGCCATCTTGGCCCAGAATTGTGATTTGCTGAGGGCCTCGACAATCTGACCAACCGCCAGATCGTTATCCGCAACCATCGCCTTGGGACTCGAGACACCCGGAGTCGTGCCATTCGTGTGGTC
>JBOGMR010000059.1:0-9045 GCA_050746825.1 Bryobacteraceae bacterium
GGGTTACTCAAGCGATTCAATCTCGCCAAGTGGACAATGACCGGCAAAGTTGAGATCAGTGTGTCTGCTGGAATTCGACGGCCTGAAAGCGCTGGTGGGCGAGAACAAAGCCCGGGCGATCTTTGAGCACTGGGCAGGGCATCACTACAAAGCGATCTATCGAAAGTGCTCGACGAACACGACAGACTGCGCGCAGTGGTGATCAGGCACGGACTCGCACCGTGACTCCTGGCATTCCCGCAGAATGTCGGGTTCGACTACAAGGTCCATGGAGCGCCTCGCCTCGTTCAGTCTATCTGTCCTCCCGTTCGCGCCGCCGCTGATATTCTGAGGGAATGCGTGGGAGTGAATGAGATGATCGCGCCGAATACATTGCTGGAGTTGTTGCTGGGCGGGCCGGGGACCGGTGCGGCCGTAGTGGTACCCGAGTCGGGTCTCGCGGTGACCTACGATTCGCTTTTCGAGCAGGTGATGTCGATGGCGAACGGACTGGCGTCGGCAGGAATCGGGCGCGGCGGCCGGGTGGCGATTGTGCTGCCGAACGGGCTGCCGTCGATCGTGACGTTTCTTGCAGCGTCAATTTCCGGAACTGCGGCGCCGCTCCATGCCGCGTACCGGCAGGAGGAATATCGGTTCTACCTGGAGGACACGCCGGCGCGGCTGCTGGTCTGCGAGGCGGATGGGGCTGAGGAAGCGCGCCGCGCCGCGGAGGGGCTCGGGATCCGCGTGATGGAGGTCGAGCAGGACGCGCGCGGTATGGTGCGGCTGGCTGACGCGCAGGAGAGCGCATCGGCGAGCCCGCCGGCGCCGGACGACGTCGCGCTGGTGCTGCACACGAGCGGAAGCACGGGGCGGCCGAAACGTGTGCCCATCCGGCATTCGAACCTCACGGCGTCTGCGGCGAACATCGTGCGCACGTACGGGCTCACCGAAGCGGACGTCGCGCTGTGCGCGATGCCTTTGTTTCACGTTCACGGGCTGGTGGCGTCGACGCTGGCTACTCTGCTCTCGGGCGGAGCGGTGGTCGCGCCGGCCAAGTTCAATCCGCTCGCGTTCTGGCGGACCGTGAAAGCGCATCGCGTGACCTGGTATTCGGCGGCGCCGGCCATTCATCAACTGCTGCTGGCGAGGACCGGCGGCGAGCGGCGAGCCGAAGGGGAGACGCTGCGTTTTGTGCGATCGTGCTCCGCCGCGCTGGCGCCGGCTCTGATGGAGCAGATGGAGACGGTCTTCGGCGTGCCAGTGCTCGAGGCGTACGGCATGACCGAAGCGGCGCACCAGATGGCGTCGAATCCGTTGCCTCCTCTGGGACGCAAGGCAGGATCGGTGGGTCCGGGGACCGGCGTGCGGATCAGCATTATGGATGACGGGGGGCAACATCTTCCTCAGGGCGCGCGCGGTGAAGTCGCGATTCAGGGACCGAACGTAGTGGCTGGATACGAGAACAATCCCGAGGCGAACGCGGCATCGTTTGTGGACGGCTGGTTTCGAACCGGCGATCAGGGATTCCTTGACGCGGACGGTTATCTGACGCTGACCGGACGCATCAAGGAGTTGATCAACCGCGGAGGCGAGAAGATCGCGCCGCGAGAAATCGATGAAGTGCTGCTGGCTCATCCTGCCGTGCTCGAGGCGGTAGCGTTCGGCGTACCACATCCGGCATGGGGCGAGGAAGTGGCGGCGGCGGTCGTGCTGCGCGAGTCCGAGCCCGAAGCCACACTGCTTAAGTATTGCCGCGAGCGGCTCGCCGAGTTCAAATGTCCGAAGAAGCTTTTCGTGGTGCAGGCGATCCCGCGGACGGCGACGGGAAAGATCCAGCGCGGTGCAGTCGCCGCCAGCCTCAGCGCGCCTTAGGAGCGCAGACCGTCTTTCAGCATTTCGCGCGCGGCGTTATGGCCGGGCGCTCCCATGACGCCCCCGCCGGGATGCGCGCCGGACCCGCATAAATAAAGGCCGCGGATCGGAGTGCGATAGCGCGCCCAGCCCGCGACAGGTCTGAGCACGAACATCTGGTCGAGACTCATCTCGCCATGAAAGATGTTGCCGCCGGTGAGACCGAAGCGGCGCTCGAGATCAAGGGGCGTGAGCACCTGACGGTCGATGATGATCGAGCGGATGTTCGGCGCGTACTCCTCGATCAGGCTGATGACGCGGCCGGCAAAAGGCTCGCGCAGCTCATCCCACGTAGCGCCGCGCAACGTGTACGGCGCGTATTGCAAAAAAATTCCCATGATGTGCTTACCCGCGGGCGCGAGGCTGGGATCGTACATCGTGGGGACGGTCATCTCGAGGAGCGGGCGTTCCGAGGGACGGCCGTACTTGGCGTCGTCCCAGGCGCGCTCGACATACTCGATCGACGGACAAATGTGCATGGTGGCCTTGTGCTGCGGACCCGGTGTTCCGGGCAACACGCGGAAATCCGGGAGCCCCGAAAGCGCGAGGTTCATCTTGAGCGACGTCCCTTCGCTCCGAAAGTGGCGTATCGCGCGAAGGAAGTCGGGATCAAGGTGGCGCTCTTCGATCAATTTGAGAAAAGTGACATGCGGATCGAGATTCGAGGCCACCACCTGCGCTTCGATCTCCTCGCCGCTTTCGAGCGCAACGCCTCGCACGGCGCCGTCGCGCACGATGATTCGACTGACCGGAGCGCTGGTGCGGATGGTCGCGCCCCTGCTCCTGGCCGACTCCGCGATCGCCTTCGACACAGCACCCATGCCGCCGCGCACGAATCCCCACAGGCCGCGCTTACCGCCGACGCTGCCCATGCAGTGGTGCAACAGGATGTAGGCCGTGCCTGGAGAGCGCGGGCCGCCGTTGGCGCCGATGACGCCGTCGGTGGCGAGCGTAACCTTTACCTCGGGCGATTCGAACCATTCGTCGAGGAAGTCCGCCGCGCTCTGGGTAAAGATCTTGATGAGGCCGGTGAGGTCCTTGCGGCCGAGTTTGCCGAAGCGCGCAGCGAGCCGCAGATAATCGAGGAAGTCGCCGGCGCCGCGCGGCGGAAATTCCGGTGGAGTCGTAAGCAGCAGCTTCTCGACAGCCTGCGCCAGCCTTTCGACGTGTTCTTCATAATGCGGGAAGGCCTCGGCGTCGCGGCGCGAGAATTTCGCGATCTCTTCGAGGGTTCGCTTGGGATCCTGCCACATGAAGAAGTAGCGGCCGTCCGGAAACGCGGAGAAGAAGGCCGGATCTTTGGCGTCAACCCGATAGCCGAAACGTTCCAGTTCGAGGTCGCGGATCACCCGCTCCTGCAAGAGGCTCGTCAGATACGCCGCGGTGGAGACGTGGAAGCCGGGCCAGACTTCTTCAGTGACAGCGCAGCCGCCAACCAGTTCGCGCCGTTCCAGCACGAGGACGCGCTTCCCCGCCCGGGCCAGGTACGCCGCGGCAACGAGACCGTTGTGGCCGCCGCCCACGATGATCGCGTCAAACTGCGGCACGAGATCGTCTCCGTCTTTTTTTCTTGGCCGACAGAAATGCAACGATGCGAGTCGCAACCACCACCAGCACGGCGGCCGCGGCCATCGCAGCCGCTGCGTAAAGCAGAAGCGTGCGGCGCGAGATCCGTTCACCGCCGCGGGGTCCGGCGAAATCGGGATTCATCTCGTATTGGCCAACCTCGGGCGTGGCCTCGGGCGTGCCCGGTGAGCGCGCTTCGGACGCGTCATAGCCCGGCGGCGGTGAACCGGCGTTGCCGAAATATAGAAACGTCTCGCCACCAGGCTGCGGGGGATATTTCAACTCGCGTCGTGGCGCCTCCAGGACCACGCGAACGATCGGAATCGGCGGGCCGTCGCCATTGAACACTCGCACGCGCACGAAGCGCTCGCTGCGCGGACGGTAGGTCAGAGTGGTGGTGGATAGTTCGCCAGGAACCTGACTGGGAACCTGATAGAGCACGCCACGCGCAAACACGCGCCACTCCTTCCCATCCGCGCTGTCCTCCAGTTCCGCGGGGCGGTGAAACGAGCCGGGGCCCGATTCGATCCGCAGCGAATCGTGCGGCACGCCCGCATGGCCCAAGTCGATCTTGAGCAGCGTTTCGCGCAGGGATGTATTTTCGGTCCTCTCCGGGATGCTGGCGTCCATCACGTCGCGACGCGGCGGGCGCTCCTCGCGGAAGAAAACTTTGATTGCGGCAAGGGAATCCGTGCGGTTCCAGCCGGTCACCGTCGCGCGCAGATAGCGAAATGTCGTGACGGGAAAGTCAACCCAGAGCACTTGCATCTGGCGATCGCCGCCGGTGAAGTCGAAGATGTAGCCTTCATCGCGGCTCACGGACCAGAATTTCTGATCGTCGCTGATCTCGATGCGCACCGGGTGGCGGAAGTTCCGCTCAGAGGTGACGAACTGCAGTCGATTGTGCGGCGAGTTTCGCTGCAAATCGAGCGTAACCTGCAAGCCGGGCCCGGAGACGACGCTGCGGCTCAGGATGCGCGACTCCGTTTCGCGCTCTTCCAGGGAGCCCTGAGAGGTCTCGATGACGTAGGGCACCTCCATGCCCTCGCGGGCGACGCGGATGTCACCGAGGTCGCTACGAGTACGCTCATACATGTCCCGGTCGATACGAATGACTGACACTCGATCGGGCTCGTGGACGCGCAACGTCCGGCGGAATTGCCACACTTTGGGATCGAATTCCGCGGCCAAAACGCCGGGAGCCGGCAGGAGCAAGATTGCCAACGCGAGGGAGGCTTTTCTCATTCCGTGTCAAAGCTGCTCTTCGAGTTCCTCAAGCAAAAGCGAAAGACGCGGCGCCGCTTCGAGACGTCCACCGAACCGAAGCTCCTGATACGCATGCGTGAAGCGGCCGGCCAGCGAGGCGAGCTCCGGCGCGCGAAGCGTGCGCACGAACTCGGCCGGAGTGAACCAGGCGGGCTTGGAATGCCCACGCTTTTCGAGCAGTTTCAGAAACCGCTCATAGAGCAGAGTGGCGTCGTCGACCGAAGCCTGGCCCTGCCGCAGCCGGCGCACGCGGGTACGAAGCCGAATCGCGCGCCAGAGGTCCGGGCCCAGGAAGAACAGCAGTGCCGCGACGCCAATCGAGACGTACAGCACCGCACCGTTCCGGTTGATCCACGGTCCCGCATGGGTGTCCCAAATCTCGCCCAACCCGGTGATCGGGTCGGTCCACTTCCAGCGGAAGCGCCGGGTAGTGCTCTCCATCTTATCGGCGAGCACGAGCTGACGGCCGAGATCGTAGCTGAGGACCCACTCCTGCCAGAACGTCTCCGCCGCGTCGAGGTAGAAAGAAATCTTAGTCCACAGGCCCGGCGTTCTTGTACTTGGATCGGGCGGCGTCGGATCGAACATGGTCCAGCCACGACCGGGCAGGTAGGCTTCGACCCAGGTGTGCGCGTCGGACGCGCGCACGACATGAAGCTCGGAAATCGGGTTGAAGACGCCGCCCTGAAATCCTGTGGCGAGACGCGCCGGAATGTTCACGGTTCGAAGCATGATGGCCATCGCCGACGCGAAGTATTCGCAATGGCCCTTGCGCCGCACGAACAGGAATTCGGCGAGCGGGTCCGGGCTGCGCTTCGAAGGCAGCTCTAAAGTGTAGCCATAGTCGCGGCGCAGGTGGTTTTCGATGGCGCGGGCGACGCCTTCATCATTCGGCTGTCCCGCAGACATTGTTTTCGCCAATGCCGGAATGCGCGGATCCAGGGCAGGCGGCAACTGAAGATTACGCCGCCGCAGGTTGATCATTGCGCTTCCGGAAAGGTACGGCTCCTCCGGAAGGGTGCGATGATCCTCGAAGAAACTGTGCACGTCGTAGCGGAGACTGTCGGCGGCTCCGAGACCCAGGCGATAGCCGTCATTAGGTGTGCGGATCACCTCGCTCGCGTTGATCATCAGCGCTTCCGGTACGCCTGCAAAAAACAGGACGTCGGTATCAAGCGCCTTCAAATCGACGCGGTACGACACGCGGTCGCCGATTCGGCGCCGCTGATGATCATCGGCCAGGATCAGCCGCCGCTCGGTCACCGGCAAAGTCTCCAGAAAGCTCGTGGAGTTGGACCAGCGGATGCCGTCGAACTCGCTCAGGCCGGCGCCGCGGAAGCGCGTCTGGATCCGGCTGTCCTTGTAGAAGCGCACATGCATCACCGCCGTTGAGCGGCTCTTGATTTCGCCGATCTGGCCCAGCGTGACCTGGTTTGAAAACCCGGGCAGGTAGTATCCGCGCGCCGCCAGGCGGCTCAGCGCCACGCTGGCAGTACGCGGCAGCAGAAAGAAGAGGCCGGTAGTCAGGAGCATCACACCGAGAGTCACGGCGCTCGTGAGCACCGCGAGCCGCGGACTCAAGCGGCGCCGCGCTGCGGTCCGCGCGATCTGACCGGCTTGCGCGGTCGACCTGCGGATCTCGCCGCTTGCGAGCGTGGCAACCGCGAACAGCAGGTAGAGTCCAAGGAAGACGAAGAAGTTCCACTCGACCGAAATGAGCGCGGCCGCCAGGAGCTCCAGCATCGAAATCGCGGCGGTGTAGAGATAATCGCGGCCGTTTCGGGCGGTGAGAATCTTCATCACGGCGAGGAAGAAGACCAGGTGAACAGTGGCGGCCAGGAAATCGCGCGACAGGAATTGGTAGTCGGCGAGGTAGAAGATCATATAGCCGAGCGTCGCGGCGGTAACCAGACGGTCGGGGATCTCGACGCGCAGGATTCCCGTCACCAGAACCGCGCGCAGCAGCAGACCTGTGGCGGTGAGCAGAGTGGTTGGCGTGTCCAGGCGTCCAGAGCCCACCACGGCGAGAAACCCACTGGCGACCAGACCCAGCAGCGCAAGCTGGAAGAACCGCTCCACGCCGGGAGCAGAACGCACCATGTCTGTATTGTAGCGGCTTACCGGGAGCCGAGTTGCTTCTCGAGAGCTCTGACGAAGGCGGTGACCGCGTCGCGCTCGGCGCTGTCCCAGCGTACGACTGCGAACCATCGGTCGCGATGGAAGACGACGGTGTTGGCGGCTGGCCGCCACTTCTGCACCAGATCGAGACCGGCAGCATCGGAGTTCAACTCGTAGAGGTCGGCCTCGATCCGGCCCGGACCTTGATAGGCGGCGGTGTGCGCGCTTCGAACGCCGAAACGCCGCACCTCGCCGGGAAAGCCGGCGGGGGCTTTCGGCGAAAGGGAGCTACGCTTCCAGCGATCGACGTCAGGCGCCAACACCGATTCGATATTCGCCTCGCGCCTTGCACAACCGATAGAGACCAACAGCAGCGCGATGATCCCGAACGAGCCGGCCGGCGCTTTCCACATGATCGACAAATTGTAGCGAACTGCGCTACAACTTTGTAGTGCAGGTTTCGACGTTGCAGCTCACCACCCACCACGATCTTCCCGCGACCGACGCTTACCTCGAACGATTCCTCAAGGAGAAGGTGCTGCAGCGGATTCGCGCGATCGACGCGCGTTATCGCGAAGGAGGTTTGCGGGCGTTGGATTCTGCTTCCGATCCCCTGGTGGCGATCGGAGTTGAGACCGGCAGCGGCGCCGTCACGAAGAATTCGTACGGCGTTCTGAATCTGAGCTGGCGGGCACGCGAGAATTCCGGCTGGGCCGGCGCGGTGCGCGCAGAAGTCGCCGAGATTCGCAAGAAAATCGAAGAGGTCCATGGGACGCGGCTGCGCTATCTGATCTGGGCCGGCATGGGCGGCTCAATCGAAGATAAGTCGATGTACAACGCGGCCGGCTTGCTCCGGTCAAATCCGCGCTGCTATGCGCTGGACTCGACCGATCCTTCCAAACTCAAGTGCATCCTCGAAGACATTGGGCGCCGCTCCGGAGAGCGCCTGCCCGCGATTCTGAAGTCGACGCTGGTCGTGGGAATGGCGATGGGAATGACCTCGTACGAGCCCGTCGTCAACCTGGAGAAGCTCTACAATCTGTATCAAAAGTACAAGATCGATTCGCACCCCAATTTCGTCTACATGACGCTGCCTGGTTCGCTCCTCGATCAATTTGGATCCAGCCGCGGGTATCGCAAGATCGAACTTCAGCTTGACGGGGAGAACACCACCGCGGGCCGGCACAGCGGGCCGCTGACACGCGGCAGTCTCTATCCGCTGGCGCTGGCCGGCGTCAACCTGGAGCGGTGGCTCGACTCGACATTCTTGCCGGACGAAGAGATTCACACTGCCTGGCACCTGGCATCGTTCATCCACGCGCAGGGTGAAGCCGGACGCGACAAGCTGACCCTCATGCTGCCCAAACCGTGGGTGGGCGCAGCGCTGTGGACGAAGCAGGATTTCGAGGAGAGCCTCGGAAAGAGCGAATCGATCGGGCTCAAGGTGGTGATCGGCGAGCGAATCCGGCTGGCGAATTATCGGCCGATCAAGGATCCGCATCAGGACCGCGCCTTTTTGGCCTTCCGTTTCAAGGGCGCCGCTCACCCGGAAGCGAAGAAAATCGAAGCCCTGCGCCGGGCAGGCTATCCGATGGCGGTTGTAAACGCGCCGGCCGGCGCCTTGCTGTCGCGATACATGCAGTTCATTCACTACACGGTGTGCGGGCTCGGCTACTTGCGCAGGATGAACTTTGTCACGCAGCCGAGCGTCGAGCTGTATAAGTCGATCGCCGGGCGAGTCTACTCGGCGGCGCTGAAGTCCGGAGGAGTGGAGAACACGAAGGAGTGGAAGGCGCTTTCAAGATCGCAAAGCTCGACGTGGCGTGGTGCGGTGACGCTCTATCACAACAGCGAGCGAGTCGAGGCGTCGACGGAGGCTCCGGCGATCTACGCGTCGATCGTCAAGCAGCTCGCCGGGCCGCGCGAAGTGGAGTACGCGGAGTTGACCTATTTCGGCGACACGCGCTACAACCCGCGAGGCCGCCGTATGCGGACACTGCTGCGCCGTGCGGCCGAGAGACTTTTCCGCGCGCGGCTCAAGATGCCCGTGGATTTGTACGAGGGTCCGGCGATGAATCACTCCTATCACGAGATGATCATCGGGCACGGCAGGTGTTTTTCCACGGTGCTTTTTTCCGAGAAGCAGGAGCAACTCGCATCGTCTGGTTATACGGCCGAGTATCATCGCGCGCAGTTCCTGGC
>JBOGMR010000060.1:0-2492 GCA_050746825.1 Bryobacteraceae bacterium
ATTGGCATACGCAAACAGTAACGGCGTCGTGTTTAACTCGGCTACCGTCAGCAAACGAATCCAGCGCTCGCCGGAATACTCGTTCGGCGAATTATTACGCTCTGCTGGTGGCTCGATGGCGGGGTAGCACGACGCTGCGCGAGGCCAGAAGGGCCAGCAAACGGTTTCCATGAACGCGATCCCGCTGTCACGCCCCGATCTGACAGCCCACAATCGACGAGTTGAACCAGCAGCACAAACACAACCCGGCCAAGCCCGGTGGGAAGGGCGGTCCTTCGCCAGCTATCGCGACGGGCGGCTTCGTCGGCTATGACGCCTCGCACAGAGAGATGTCACCAGGCGCGCGGTTCCCCGAAGCGTCTGGTGAGATCCCGGGCGTAGGGCTTGCCTCGGGCAATCATGGCACCTGCAGCCGTGCGTCGAGCTAAACAGAGCGTCATAAATAATTGCGTATCCGCTCCCTCACGGTCGCGCCTCGGCATCGGTTTCTGAGCCACGACCGTTAGGGAGTGGTCATTGGCATACGCAAACAGTAACGGCCATCTGATGGAGTTGACGAGGTCGGCTGGTTTCCATCGTAGCCAAAGCTGCGGCATCGTCGACACATCGTGGGTGAGAACTACCCGCCTCTGCTTCGCGGCGATCGCGAGAATATCTTTGTCCGGCACCCCATCGGCTAACAAACCCTGAGCAGCCCGCAGGTTTATCGGCGGCCACGTCCGGCGGATCGCAGGAACAGCCGAGTTGTTGAAGTCAGCGTCGGCTTGAAAGCGAAGCCTCAAGCTGACTTTCCGGCGCAGCGAATCCTTAGCTCTTTCAAAGCGCTTCACCATTTCCGGTGGAAGCGGGTGCTGATGCTTGAACCTTTTCCAGAGCCGTTCCTGGCAGGTGAGGTAGGCCTCGACTGCCGCTGGATTTTCAAGGATGAATGTGATCGCGCCGTAGACCTTGGCGAGAGACTCAAGTTACGGAAAGTCTTGAAGAATGGTTTCCGGCGACGCGCACTGCCGAAAAGCGTGGATCACTCGTAAGCGAGACTCTGGTTCCCGCAACGTAGTAAGATCCGTTCCGAACTTCGACGTACGGACTGGTAACAGCCTCCGGCACACCATCTCCCAAGATTTCAGTGTACGCTTCCACGGGCCTCGAAGCCAACTGGCGATTCCGCAAATATGGTATACAGTCGGACGGGAGGTCAGGTTCGATGCCAATGGAACATACCAGGAGGCAGTTCATGAAGCGGGCCAGCGTCACGGCATCCGCGGCGGCTCTTGCTCAGCAGGTGATTGCGCAGACGACGAGCGCCTCGGCGACCGGCATCCCGCGGCGTGTGCTGGGCCGCACCGGACAGCAGGTCTCGATCATCTGCCTCGGCGGATGGCACATCGGCGCGGTCAAGGATGAGAAGGAAGCCATTCGCATCATGCATGCCGCTATTGACGAAGGCGTCAACTTCTTCGACAACGCCTGGGACTACCACGACGGGCGCTCCGAGGAAGTCATGGGAAAGGCGCTTGCGATGGACGGCCGCCGCAACAAAGTTTTCCTCATGACGAAGAATTGCGAGCGCGATTACAAAGGCTCGATGAAGGACCTCGACGACAGTCTGCGACGCATGAAAACCGACCGGCTCGACCTGTGGCAGTTTCACGAGCTGGTCTACGACAACGACCCCGACTGGATCTTCGAGAAGGGCGGACTCAAAGCGGCGCTCGAAGCGCAGAAGGCGGGCAAGGTGCGCTCCATCGGCTTCACCGGCCACAAAGATCCGCGTATTCACCTCAAGATGCTGTCCAAGCCGCACAACTGGGACGCGGCGCAGATGCCCATCAACGTGATGGACGCGCACTACCGCAGCTTTCAGAAAGAGGTGGTGCCGGTGTGCCTCAAGAGGAACGTCGGCGTCATCGGCATGAAGGGGCTTGCGGGCGGCCACCCGGAGGGGCGTCTGCTTAGCAAAGCCGGCCTCACCGCGGACGAGTGCTATCGATTCTGTCTCAGTTTGCCCGTGGCGTCGCAAGTCGTGGGCATCAACACGATGGAGCACCTGAAGCAGGACGTGGCGATCGCGCGCAACTTCAAGCCGATGCCGGATGCGGAGAAGAACGCGCTGCTTTCGCGCGTGAAGGACGTCGCGGGCGACGGCCGCCACGAGCTTTTCAAATCAACCAAGATCTTCGACGGCCCGCACCATCGGAAGCAGCACGAGTTCGATACCGCGACTGCGGACTGACGATTCGGCCATCCACGATGCCGGACGATCCCGCGACGACACGCGATCCGCGGCCGGCCTTCATCGAGGCCGCTGTCTGGCACGGCACACTGGAAGGCGCCGATACAGGTTTCTACGAAAAAAACCACCAGCCCGAGCCTGAGTTCGAGAGCGCGCTGTATGGCGCCGCCGGAGTGGCTCACCACGAGGAGCTGACGCGCCCGCTCGTCGAGACCGGGAAGCTCACTCCCGACAGCCTCGCGACCATGCTGCTCCGGAA
>JBOGMR010000061.1:0-5768 GCA_050746825.1 Bryobacteraceae bacterium
AGTATCAGCTCTTCGGTGAGCGTGTCGACGCTTGACAGAGCGTCATCCAGAATCAGGATTCGGGGATTGCGCAGCAGAGCGCGGGCGATCGCGGTGCGCTGCTTCTGACCGCCGGACAGCGTAATGCCGCGTTCGCCCACCATCGTTTTGTAGCCTTCCGGAAAACTCTCGATATCCGCGGCGAGGCCGGCTAGTTCTGCCGCGCGCCGGATTTCCGCATCCGTGGCCGACTCGACGCCGAACGCGATGTTCTCCGCGATCGTCGTACTGAACAGGAAGGTCTCCTGCGGCACGAAGCCGATCTGGCGCCGCACTTGCCGTAGCGATGCACGTCGCAGGTCGACACCGTCCACGAGTACGGCGCCTTCATCCGGGTCCATCAGCCGCGGGATCAGGCTCACCAGCGTACTCTTTCCGCAACCGGTCCTCCCGACGACCGCGATGGTCGAGCCCTCTTCGATCCGCAGGCTCACGCTGTCCAGCGCGGCGCCCGTCGAGTATCTCACGGACACGCCGCGGAATTCGATTTGGCCGTGCAGCCGATCGAGGTTCGCAGCGTGCTCGGGCTCGGCGATGGTTGGCTGCTCGCTGGCGATCTGGTGAATGCGCTCGTACGATGCCGTCCCGCGCTGCATCAAATTAATGACCCAGCCGAGCGCGATCATGGGCCAGATCAGCATTCCCATATAGGTGTTGAACATCACGAAGCTGCCGAGCGAAAGCTGGCCGGCGAGGACGCGCTGCCCGCCGAGGAACAGGACAATCAGGAACGTGAGCCCGATCAGCGCTTCGAGCAGCGGCTGAAATAGCCCGGACAGTCGCGCGAGCTTGATGTTTTCGGCGATGTAGCTTTCATTGAGCTCCTGAAACCGCCTCATCTCGGCGCGCTCCTGCACGTAGGCGCGGACCATGCGGACGCCGGCGAGGTTCTCCTGTACGCGACTGCTGATGTCGGAAAACATGGCCTGGATTTTCTCGAAGCGATCGTGAATCTTGCGGCCGAAGACGATGACCGCAAGGCTCACTGCGGGTGCAGGGAGAATCGCGAAGAGCGCAAGTTTCCAATCGAACCACAGCATCACCGCCACCGCGAGGATGAAGGTGATGCTGGTTTCTGTCCAGTACATGACGCCGGGTCCGAGCATCATGCGCACGGCGTTCAGGTCGTTGGTGGCGCGCGCCATGATGTCGCCGGTGCGATGGCGGGAGTAGAAATCGCGCGAAAGTGTCACCAGGTGAGCGAACAGGTCTGAGCGCAGGTCGTACTCGATATCGCGTGAAATGCCGATCAGCACCACGCGCATCCAATATTGGAAGACGCCCTTGAGGAGCGCAACTCCCGCCAACCACGCGGAGAACTTGAGAATCGTGGCTAATTCGAGAGTCCTGGAGAGGCTATCAATGGAGATCTTGATGATCAACGGAAGCGCCGTCGCAGCGACATCCTTGAGCACCAGCGCGGTCATTCCGAGGGCCAGCCCCCGGCGATAGCGCCACAGGTACGGCCATAGGGGTTTCAGCGTCTTCCACATTGCGTCAGATCCCGAGCCAGTTCGCGAATGTCTTCGACCATTCCATGTAGAAGATTTTCTGGGCCTGGCGGGTGCGCCACCAACCGTTCCATCGGAAGAATTCATCGGGTGTGGGAATCACGCGGAGGCGCAGATCGGGCGCGAGGCGTTCATAGATGCGGCCGGCTCGTCGGGTGTGATAGTCGCTGGTGACCAGCAAGATGCTTGCGATGCGTTCCCTGCGCAGAGTCTCGATCATCGCCCGTGCTTCCTCCAGCGTCGAGAGGCCGCCGTGCGATACCTTCACGAATTGCGACTCGGGAAATCCGTGCTGGACGGCGAATCGGATCGCCAGGTCGCCTTCGTTAACGCCGTAGAATCCGGGCGGGCCGCTGACAAGCACACGGGGCGCGAGACCCTGTCGCACAAGCTCAGCAGCCTTGAGCACTCGATGACCGTAGAAGTCGCCGGCGAGCACGACGACGGCGTCGGAGCGATCCGGCGAATCTTCGCGGATCAGCCACTTGCCCAGCGCACTGAGCCAGATCGAATGGCTGAGCGCCAAGCAGCCTGCCAGAAGGCCAACCAGGAAAAGAGCGCGGGAGCCGCGAAAACTCACCGGTTACTTCTCGTCCGATGTCTTCTGATCGAGATTCCCGACCGTCTTCAGACGTTGGTAGAGGCGTTCCACTTCCGCTTCGTCTTCAGGCCGCAGAATCTTGTAGCGCGGTGAGAGGTTTTTGCTGTCCGGACTGCCCGCCAGCATCTCGCCCCAGTACTGCCGGTAAGGAATCCCTTCGATGAGCGCGTCGCGGCACGCTCTACGGAGACGGCGAAGCAGGTCGTGACAGGCGTCGATTTCCCCGGGGAACACGAGCAGCACGCGCGAGTCGTCGAATAGCGTGAGGCGGACCACAAGCGGGCTGATCCAACGCGTTCGGTCCACGCGCCTGATGTCCATCCAGTGCAGCACGCGACCTCCGACGGACAAATGATGCGGGTGGATTTCGACCGGCGGGCAGTAGGCGAGAGCAATGAGAACCGCGGCCGTGGCCAGAAACAGGGCGCCGGGAATGAAGCCGGGAGTCCAACCGATCCCAAGCCAACCTGAGAACGCCGCTAACCCCAAGGCGACAATTCCGAACCTCAGGTAGTGGCGAGCTGGCAGGTACCGGATCATGGGATAACCCCCGACAACTTTAGACTACCCTGACGCGATGCGGAGGTCAAATCGGTTCAAGACCGGAGAAGATGGGGCGCAGAGAGCTGAGAGCCTAAGGCCGTCAATCGCCGGCAGAGGACCCGACGGAGGTCGCATAAAGTCCGTGGACCAAGCCTGCAACACGCGGACCTGGGACCCGGCCACACGGTCAAAGTCAATGTCGGGGTAAAATAAAGAAGCCTCCCCATATGCTTGCTACACGCACGATCGCCGAGGAGATCCTGGAGCTCAAGCACGACCGCAACGCCGTGCTGCTGGCGCACCATTACCAGGAAGCTGAGATTCAAGAGCTCGCGGATGTTGTAGGCGACAGCCTGGAATTGGCGCGCAAGGCCCGCGAGCTGAAAGGCGAGGTGATCGCATTTTGTGGCGTGTGGTTCATGGCGGAAACCGCCAAGGCGCTCAACCCGAGCCGCACGGTCATCGTTCCGGACAAGGCGGCGAGTTGCAGTCTGGTTGACGGTTGCCCTGCCGAGCCGATCCGCCAGTTCCGCCGACGGCATCCCGATTACACGATCGTCAGCTACATCAACACTTCGCTTGAAGTGAAGGCGGAGAGTGACATCATTTGCACGTCGCGCAATGCCATTGATGTCGTGAATTCCATCCCGGCCGAACAGCCGATTCTGTTTCTGCCCGATGCCAACCTCGGCCGCTATGTGCAGAGGAAGACCGGGCGGAAAAACATGAAAATCTGGCAGGGCTCCTGCGTCGTGCATGCGACGTTCCCGGCTCGGCGGCTGGTGGAATCGCGTCAGGCGCATCCGGGCGCGAAGGTGGCGGCGCATCCGGAGTGCCCCGAGGCCATTCTGGACATGGCCGATTTCGTCGGCTCCACTTCGGCCATCATCCAGTGGTGCGTGGACGATCCGGCCGGCGAGTTCATCATCATGACGGAGAGCGGCGTGTTGTGCTCGCTCGAACGGCTGGCTCCGCACAAGAAGTTCTACTTCGTCGCCAACGAACACTGCAATTGCAGCGAGTGCCCGTTCATGAAGCTCAATACGCTCGAGAAGCTGCGCGATTGCCTGATCGACCTCGAACCGCGCGTCGAGATGACCGGCGAGATGATGCGCCGCGCGCTAGTGCCGATCGAGAGAATGCTGGCCCTCAAGTGACCCCGCGCGCTGAACCCCTTCTCGACAACTTCGGGCGGATTCACGACAATCTCCGCATCAGTGTGACGGATCGTTGCAATATCCGGTGCTTCTATTGCATGCCGGAGACGGATGTGCATTTCGTCGAACGCCGCGAGATTCTGTCGTTTGAAGAGATGGCGCGATTCGCCCGCGTCGCAGCGGGTCTGGGGGTCACTAAGCTCCGGGTAACGGGCGGCGAGCCGCTGGTCCGCAAAGATCTACCGCGCTTGATTGAACAGCTTGCGGCGATCGAAGGCATTCGAGACATCGCCCTTACGACCAACGGCGTTCTTCTGGCCGAACAGGCGCAATCTCTGTTTGATGCGGGGCTGCGGCGCATCAATGTCCATCTCGATACGCTGGATCGCGAACGGTTCCGCCAGATCACGCGACGTGACGACCTCGATCGGGTGCTCGACGGGATCGAGCGCTGTCTGGCGCTCGGCTACGCTCCGATCAAGATTAACGCGGTCGCCGTGAAGGGGCTGACTGATCCGGACGTGGTTCCTCTCGCGCGCTTTGGCCGCGAGCGCGGTATCGAAGTGCGGTTCATCGAGTTCATGCCGCTCGACGCACAGCAGATCTGGGATCGTACGCGCGTTTTGACCGCAGACGACATGATCGGGATGCTCTCGCGCGAGATCGGCCCGCTCCTGGAGGCGCCGGATCGGGATCCGCGCGCGCCCGCGACCGATTACCGGTTTGCCGACGGCTTGGGCAGCGTTGGCTTCATCGCGTCGGTGAGCCAGCCATTTTGTTTGAGCTGCAATCGCATCCGTCTCACGGCGGATGGCAAACTGCGCTACTGTTTGTTCGCGATCGAAGAGACGGATGTCAAGGGTCTGCTGCGCCGGGGCGCAGCGGACGCTGAGATCGCGGAAGTGGTGCGCCGTACAGTCCGGGCGAAATGGATCGGCCACGAGATCAACAGCGCGAAGTTCGTTCCGCCGCCGCGGCCGATGTACGCGATCGGCGGGTGAGAGGCCCGTCCTACTCACACCTCAGGGCGTTGACCGGATCGAGACGCGACGCGCGCCTGGCAGGGACGTAGCCGGCCGCAAGGGTCACGGCGAGGAGCATCAACACGGCGCCGCAGAGCGTCCCTGGATCGTGCGGGCTCAATCCGAAAAGTTGATTCGACAGAAGAGTTGAAGCCGCGATGGCAGCCGGCAGGCCAACGGCGACTCCGGCGGCGACCAAATGCAAGGTCTCGCGCGTAATCAGCCAGACGGCGTCGGTGCGGCCGGCGCCGAGCGCCATACGGACGCCGATCTCGGCAGTCCTTTGGGCGACCGTGAATGCCATCACTCCATAGAGGCCGGTTGCGGTCAGAATCAGAGCAAGGACACCGAAGGCCAAGGCGAGTTGTGCGACGATGCGCTCGGCCCCGAGCGTTCGGTCGATGAGGGATTCGAGCGTCGCCAGCTCCAGAACGGGGAGTCGAGAGTCGACGGCCTCGATGGCACGGCGGACTTCGCGCAGTAACTCGGGGCGCGCGCGGCCGAGTTCGAGCCGAATCTGGACGAAGTTCGGATCCATCCCGCCTGTCCCGCCCTGAAGGTGAGACTGGTACACAAGGCGGGGAGTGCTCTCCCGGAGTGCGTCGTACCGCGCGTCTCTCACGACGCCGATGACCTCGAATTCGTCGGTACTCGGCATCCAGCCGAATCGTCTACCGATTGGATTCGCGTCGCCGAAGTAGTGGCGCGCCATGGTCTCGTTGATCACCGCGACGGAGGGCGCTTTGGCCGAATCGCCAGGGGTGAAATCGCGGCCGCGAATCAGAGTGATGCCCATGGTCTCGAAGTAGTGCGGGCTGACGCGCAGAGTGCGCACCACCTTGTCTTCATCGGGATGGGGCGAGTAGCCCTGGATCGCGACGCAGCAGACACGTGA
>JBOGMR010000062.1:0-13010 GCA_050746825.1 Bryobacteraceae bacterium
AGGAGCGGCGGCGGATGCGTCGCACGCGGCGATCGTTGTTCTACCTCACGGGCTATCTCACCCTGACAGGCGCCGGGATGATCGTCGCGCCGGATGCGCTGTTGAAAATGCTGTTTTCGACTCGCGACTACGGCGATGTGTTCCCGAGATTCGCGGGAATCCTGATGGTGGCCCTCGGCCTGATCGTCGCGCAGGTGATTCGCCATCGCGCCGAGCAGCTTTACCCGGCGACGTTGGCCGTGCGCGGCGTCATCTGGGTTTCGGTCGCGTGGTTGTATCTCTACAGCCGCGATCCCTTCTTTCTGGTCGTCCTCGCGGTCGTGGCTTTGGGAATGCTCATCACAGGACTCTCGTACATGGCCGACCGGCGGGAGCAGCGCGGATGAGATGTCATGCCCAAAAACTTTTCGTGGCGGGACTCCCTCGAAAATGTGGGGCGGCCCCGTAGATCGCAGTTGCATCCCTGTGTCTCGCGTCCGCCGCACTCGCCCAAGCCCCGCGCATTCTCATCGTCACCGGCGTGGAAGGCGTCGGCGGCGTCAACGACGCTGAAGAGCAACTGCTCCCTGGACAGAGGCGCTTCACCGAGTCGCGCCGCCTCCTGCTCGGTGAGCTGAACGCCGCAGTCGAAGGCGCGCTCGCAGCGGGCGCCCGCGGCATCGTGATTTGGGACGGGCACGACGGCAGCCGCACGCTTTCAGTGGACGAAATTCATCCCGCCACTCGCCTCATTCAAGGGCGCCCGACGCCGGCCAATTATTACATGTCGGAAAAAGCCTACGACGGCGTCTTCTTCATCGGGCAGCACGCGCGATCGGGCGCGCGCGATGCCGTGCTCGCGCACTCGCAGAGCTTCACGATGAAGCGCATCACGATCAACGGTAAAGAAGTCGGCGAGATCGGTCAGGCGGCCGCGATCGCGGGGCACTTCGGAATTCCGGTCGTGATGCTGGCGGGCGACCAGGCCGCCTGCGACGAGATCCTCGACCTGCAACCGAAGGCGCTCACCGTGGCCGTGAAGCGCCTCGCAGACGGGCGTCGACGCTGAGCCTTTCGCACACGGAGGCAAAGCGGCGCATCCACGACGCGGCACAATCGGCGGTGAAGCGCATCAAAGAATTCTCGCCGTGGAAGATCCCGGGGCCCGTCGAGCTGGTTTTTGAGTACCATCCGCAGCCGCCGCAGCAGCCCGCCGGGCGCGTCGCCACGTATCGCGGGCAAACGGTGCTCGAGGCATTTGAGGCGTGGTTGGGTAAACTGTGAGGGTGCGTGCCGTCGCGGTTTTCTGCGCCTTCTTCGCATTTCTCGCCGGCCTCCCTGCCGCCGAACTCGAAGGCTCGGTCGTCGATCCCAGCGGTGCGGCCCTCAAAGAAGTGACCGTTTCGGTATGGTCCGCGAACCAGGTCAGGCTCGCGACGGCGAGTACGGACAATGCCGGCCGCTTCCGGATCACCGGCCTTCCGCCGGGCGACCTCGAGTTGCGCTGCTCTGCGAGCGGCTTCGCCGAGTATCGCCAGAGCGTCCGCATTGTGGCGGCGAGCGAGACGGGCGCGCCCCTGCGCATCGCCCTCGGCGTGCAGCAGCTCGAGCAGCGCATCACGGTCTCGGCGGAGATCGGCCAGGTCGAATCGGTCGACGCGGTTGCGCAGCGAACCAATCTGATTCCCCGCTCTCTAATCGACGAGCGCGTCGCAACGGTTTTCACCGAAGCCTTTCGCGAAGAGCCTGGCGTCGAGTTGCAGCGCACCGGTCCCAGCATGGGCGGCGTCTTCGTGCGCGGTCTCACCGGCAGAAACGTCGTCCTGTACCGCGACGCAATCCGCCTCACCACCAGCGCTCAGCGCGGCGGCGTCTCTACTTTCTTCAATATGAACGACCCGGCGTCCGTCGAATCCGTGGAAGTCCTGCGCGGACCCAACAGCGCGCAGTACGGCTCGGACTCCCTGGGAGGAACCTTGAGTCTGGCGAGCCGCACCGGGCTTGCGCACCCGCCGGGTAAACCCTGGCATCAGGAGTGGAGTGCCACGTCGTCATCCGGCGCGGTGTCGGGCCAGATCAGCACGCAGCAATCCTACGTCGGAGAAAGTTTCTCCGCTGCCTTTTCGCTTGACGCCACGCGCGTCAACACGGCGCGTACCGGCGGCGGTATCGATAGCCATGCAGCCGTCACGCGATTCCTGGGGATTCCGTCCAGCGTGTTCGGCGTGCGCCTGCCGGACACCGCCTTCACCCAGTACGGCGGTTCTCTGCACTCCGCCTGGCGCGCCGCGCCTCGACATCAACTGATCTTCCACTACGATCGCGCGCAGCAGGACGGCGGAAAGCGCTACGACCAACTGCTGGGCGGCGACGGAAACCTCATCGCCGGACTCCGCAACCTGATGTTCGATTTCGGCTTTCTGCGGCATTACTGGACGACGGGCTCTCGCTGGATCGATTCGGTGACATCCACCGTGAGCTACACGGCGCAGCGCGAAGAGCGCGTCAATCAGGGCGGTCAGGGAAATCCGGCCGCGGCGATCTCGCATCAATACGAGCGAAACGCTGTGTGGGGGCTGAATCTGCTCGCCTCGAAGACATTCCGCACAGGTGCGCTCCAGGCCGGCGCCGAAGGTTATCGGGAACGAATGCGCGCCCCCGGTTTTCAGGTGGCGCCCGCCTCGGGCGCCGTCGCCATCGTTCGAGGCCGCGTGCCCGATGGCGCCTCCTACCGCACCTACGGCTCGTTCGCCCAGGCTTCCTGGCAGCCGCTCAAAACCTCGCGATTGCGTTTGGGTGCGGCGCTCCGCTTCGGAGGCGCGTCATATCGATCGCGAGCCGGGCTCTCGCCCCTCGTCGATGGACGCCCGCTGTGGCCCGATGACAGTCTCGCGGTCAACGCCGTCACCGGCCGCCTCTCGGTCACGGCACAGTCCACCAACTGGCTTCAACTGCACGCGTTCTACAGTCGTGGTTTTCGCGCTCCGGGAATGACCGACCTCGGCACGCTCGGGTTGCAGGGCAACGGTCAATTCGAAGCGGCGTTCGCGGCCGTCGCGGGCCCGGACGTCTTCATCGGAACACGGGCGGACGATCAGGCCATATCCTCCGGCAGGGCTGTTGCCCGTCTGCGGCCCGAATATACGAACAATATCGACCTCGGATTTACCGTGAAGAACCAGCGATTGCGCTGGGAGATGACCGGCTTCGGATTTGATCTGACCAACGCGGTCGTGTCGCAAACGTTGATTCTGCCTCCCGGCGCCGTGGGCCGGATTCTCGGCGACCAAGTGGTCACGCGCCAGTTGCCCACGGGCGCTGTTTTCGTGCCGCTCTCGACCAGCCCCGTTCTGGTGCGCGGCAACCTGCTCGAAGCGCGCAGCTACGGCGTCGAGTCGAAGATCGAGGCGAAGCTCAGCCGGGATTGGCTGGCCGGCGCCAATTTCACCTCGATCCGGCTGGTCGACCGGCTCAACGGCCTCGCACCCGATATCGAAGGCGGAACTCCGCCGGCCATGGCGTTCTGGCGCGTGGGTTATGTCCCGGAGCAGCGCGGGTTCTGGGCCGAAGCCTACGGGCAGATTGCGGATCGCCAGCCCCGTCTCAGCTCACTCGCTCTCGCCGACCGCCGCATCGGCGCCGCTCGCTCCCGCACGAACATCGCGAACTTTTTCAACAACGGCGCGCGCGTGCATGGCTTGACCTCGGGCGGCGTCTTGCTCGCTACCGGCGAGACGCTCTCGCAGGTGCAGACGCGCGTCCTCGGCGCCGCAAACTCCGCGCCCATGTTCAGCGCGATTCCCGGCTACGGCGTGTTTGGCGTTCGCGGCGGCATCCGGACCGCGCGCCGCGGCCAGCTCTTCCTCGACCTCTCGAATCTGTTCGATCACAACTACCGCGGCATGAGTTGGGGCATCGACGGTCCCGGCCGCGCCGTGACGGTCCGCTACCGCATCGCCTTCTAACGTGGGGCGGCCCCGTGGGCCGCGGCAGCCTCTCAGTCCGCTTTCAGCGGCCCCAGAATAGTCAACCTGTGCCCGTCCGGATCGGTAAAAGTTGCCGCCCAAGTCCCCGGCGTGACTTCGCGCGGCGCCCTGACGAAGCTGCAGCCGCGCTCCGCGAGATTAGCATGAGCGGTCGCGACGCTCTCCACCCCAAAGATAACTTCGACGGCGCCGGCCATTGCATTCCCAGCCGCGCGTCCCAGCGGATGATTCAGTGCAATCATGACGTCACCGGCACGCAAGAGCGTCACTTCGCCCGGTTTGCCCGCTAACTGCATTCCGAGTGTCTCGCTATAGAACTTGATCGAACGGGCCATATCCGTCACGCCGAGGGCGATCATGGAAACGCGGAGCTGGGGCGGCGGCATTTGCGCGAACACGACGCCGGCGGCCAATGTGATGAGTAGCAGTTTGTTCATGCAGTCAGTTTGCCGGAAACCCCACTCGCCTGCTTGTCCGATCTTGCGAATTTCCGCCGTACCATCGACGGGGCTTCTCCGTACCGCGACCGGAACAACCGGGTGAACGACGATGGGCTCGAGAAGCCGGCCTCCAGACAGGAATCGAGCACCGGCGCACCGGACTCGATCATCCGGCGCGCCCGTTCCACGCGAAGCCCCGTCAGGTAGCCGTGTGGCGTCTGATGGAATGCCTTCGTGAAACCCCTGTGGAAGTGGAACGCCGACAGACAAGCCGCCCGCGCGACCGCTTCGAGCGAAACCGGTCCGGACGAGTGCGAGTGCAGGTACTCGCGTCCGATCAGCAGCCGGCGAAATAATTCCTGCCGCGTCGACTCCCGGACTGCCGCGACACGTGCGGCCTGCTCGCGAATCTGCTTGTAATATTGCACCAGCTCAACGGCGAGCAGAAGGAAATCCTCTTCGAAGCCGCTGGGCGCAAGGGCTCCGTGACAGCGCGGAGCCAGACCCTGCACGTGGCCGCCGATCGCGCGCTCCCGGTCGCCGTGCAACGCCGACAGGTAGGGCACGGCGGGCGCCGCTCGCTCCGGCAGGTCGAGCGCCTGCTCCAGCGGCGAGGTGAAATCGAGCGCGACTCGCTCCACAAACCCGGGCGCGAAGAACGCGCAGCAGGTTTCCACGGGCTTCGGTGCATCGATGTTCATCGAGTACCGCTCGCCCGCGTTGACGATCAGGAAGCTCGACCGGTCCACAACAAGTTCCCGTCCGCCGATGATCCACGCAACTTCTCCGTCGAGCACGGTCTTGATCGATAGCGGACCCGCGTAGTTCTCCACCTGGTGACGCCGCCCGCGGGCCTGCAACACGACGTTGTCCGCGCCCAGCCGCGCGCCCGCCGGGAACAGGTGCGGCGCCTGATTGGCTCGAGCCATCTACACCATACTACTGCCCACTTGAACCGCCGGAATCGCGGACTTCTTGACGCTAACTAAATTACTGGAGCAGATCGCCCAGTCGCTGAACCCATTCTGGCAGGACCTCTGCTCGCCAAACGACGCGTTGTTTGCTTCGCGCATGATCGACCGGCAAGGGTCTACCGCAGAGGGCGTTTGCGCCTGCGCCTCGTGGCGGAAGACGTGGCTTGCGAAAGACGCATTCCTGTCAAGCGTGGACCAGGCTATAGACTAAAGCGCTGAGTTCGTGACTGTCCGGCAGCCGTTCAGACTCCGGCCCGCGGCTGACGCCCCATAGTGTCTGGCTATAACCTTGACTTCGTGCATGGTATCACCAGCCAGTTCGCGACCAGGCAGAAGCTATCCGAAATCATTCAGAGCGAAGCGCGGTCATCGGATCGATACGCGAGGCGCGGCGGGCCGGTAGATAGCCCGCAAGCGCCGCTACAACCAGCAGCATGAAGGAAGACAAAAGGATAGTCAGCAGATCGTCACCAGCGACACCGTAGATCATGCTGGAAATCAGGCGGGAGGAAGCAAGGGCGGCAGGAATACCTACTGCCACGCCGGCCAGCACCAGCGACATTACATCCTTGAGGATGAGCGCGAACACGCTGGCCGGTTGCGCCCCCAGCGCCATGCGCACGCCAAGCTCAGAAGTGCGGCGGGCGACCGCATAGGACATCAGTCCATAAAGTCCGACCGAAGCCAGGAGCAGAGCCAGCCCGCCAAAAAAGGAGGACAACATCGCGATCATCCGATCGGTAGTGAGGAACATGGCGGAGCGCTGATCGAGGGTCTCCGCTCGCAATACAAAATGACGGCCGAGGGATTCGAGCACGCGCCGGGCCGCCGGAAGTACCGCCGCTGGATCACCGGTAGTTCGGATGTCGATTAACGACGAGTTGTATCTCGGGATCTGCATCAGGGCAAGATACACTGCCATTGGCTCCCGGCTCTGTGGCATCCAAAGGCTTGCGCTATTGACCACTCCCACGATTTCGAGATCCTTGCGATTGCCGAAATCGATCCTTCTACCGATCGGACTTGTGGACGCGAAAAGACGGCGGGACAGACTTTCGCTGATAATCGCCACAGGCTGAGCGGTCTCGTGATCGCGCCAATCGAATTCGCGGCCCGCCAGGAGACGCATTCCCGCCAAATGAAAGAACCCCGGGCCGACTGCTTCGAAGACGGCCTGCACGGGTGGCGCCTGAGACGATGGCGCCACAGTGGGTTCCGTAAATTCGTAGCTCTGCACCGGTCCCATGTGGGAGTAGCTGATCGATTCGACCCCTGGTATCTCCCGCAAACGTTCCGCCAGTTCCTGGTAATAAGCGATCCGATTGGGCATAGGTTGTGTCTCGCTGCCGGATTGCGGGAAAAGCTGTAACAGCAGTAGTCCATCCCTCCGAAACCCGACGTCGGCGGAGCGCAGGTTCTCGAGGCTACGCACAAAGAGGACGGCGCCGATCACCAGTACCAGCGAAAGCGCTACCTGCGCGCTGATCAGCACCTTGCCCAGCGTCATCGCTCCGCCACGGACGGTCCGTCCGTGCTGTTGTAGATCGCCCGCGGGGTCGGTTCGAAAAATGTTCCAGGCCGGTGAGATGCCAAACAGAAGAACGGTCACCAGCGACGCGAGCGCTGTGAAACCGAGCACACGCAGATCTGGCGAGGCATCGATGGCCAAAGGGACCAGACCCGTCCACATGGTGTTGAGGAGCACACGGCTGGCCCAGCCGGCAATCACCACACCCAGAACAGCACCGGTCACCGAGAGCATCAGTCCTTCCGTCAACATCTGTCGAACGATGCGCCATTTCCCCGAGCCGAGTGCGATGCGAATTCCAAACTCGTGCCGCCGTCCCGCCGCCCGGGCAAGCATCAGATTTGCCAGGTTCGCGCATGCAATGAGCAGCAGCAGGCCGACCATCGCCATCAGAACGAAAAGGGGACGTGTATACTTCTTGCGCAGAAAAGAGCTTCCTGTCGACGCCGGCGAAATCACAATGCGGCGGCCCAGAAACGCTTCCCGCTTCGCGCTGGCATATTCCTCGGGAACAGACGCCTCCAGGGCCGCCGGCCACATCGATTCCAGTTGCGCCCTTGCCTGTTCGATAGTCCTGCCCGGTTTCAAACGGGCGAACACCCCCAGACCTATGCTCGTCCGGTTGCGGTAAGTGCTCCTGCCCGTGAAGCCGACGGGAACGGTCACATCCGGAGCCGCGTCGATGATGAGCCCCGAGAACCTCTCGGGAGTCACGCCGATGATGGTCAGCGGACGATCCTCGACCCGAATCGTCTTCCCGATGACGGCGGGGTCGCCATGGTAACGGCGCTGCCAACAGCCATAGTCGATGACAGCGACTGCCGCAGGCGAACCCCGCTCAAGGCTCAGGTCCTCCGGGGTGATCAACCGGCCGAGACGCGGCTGGATGCCGAGCGTCGAGAAGTACTCGCCGGTGACCGTGCTCATGCTGGCGGCATATTTCACGCCATTTGCTTCGATGTTCACAATCCCTCCGCCATCCCACGCAAAGAGATCCGAAAAAACGCTTTGGTCCTTTCGGATCTGCTGATACATCGCGAGTGACAGCGAGCCTTCTCGATCCGGATTTTGCGGTGTCGTGGTGGAGAGGCGGACTAATTGGCCGGGGTCTCGGATCGGTAGCGTCCGCAGAATCACGGCGTTCAGCAAGCTGAATATGGCCGTGTTCGCGCCGATACCCAATGAGAGCGAGAGGATCGCGACGGCTGTCGTGACCGGACCCTTGGCAAGCATTCGCGCGCTGTACCGGATGTCTTGCCCGAGAATATCCATCGCTAGAAGCACCTCACATACTAAATATACTTCTGCGAGTCTCAGGCGGAACGATGTAGGCGGGCCTGGCATGGATGCTGTGCGCGGGAAACGGGCCCTGTGTCTCCGCTACGGTGCTATCGTGGGGAGCTGAGCTGCGTCAATAGATTGACAAGCGGCTCAGGCAGACAGCCGTTGCGGTACCCATGCTCCTGACGCAAGACGTTCGATTCGCCTTTCGGATGATCCATCGCAACCCGGGCTTTGCTGCCGTGGCGATCGTGGCGCTGGCGTTGGGCATCGGCGCAAACACCACGATTTTCAGCTTTGCGAACGGCATTCTGTTCCGCCCGATGCCGTATAAGGATCCGGAGCGCCTGGTGATGGTGTTGCGGAACGATTCGGGACCGATGGCGCGCAATCGGGCGAATCATACCTACCAGCAGTTCCAGCAGTGGCAACAGGCGCAGTCGTTCGAGCGAATCGGATCGTCGGAGACGCGCAACTATCAGCTAACGGGCGTCGACGAGCCTGAGGAAATCACTGGCCTCGACGTGTCCGCCGGCCTGTTTCCTATGTTGGGCGCCGAGCCCGTCATCGGACGCGGCTTTACGCAGGCCGATTTCGGCCTCTCGGCAACGCCGGTCGTGTTGCTCAGCCACCGCTTGTGGCACCGAAGGTTCGGCGGCAGTCCCGCCGCCGTCGGGCAATGGATCATCTTGAACGAGCGCCAGGTCAATGTGATCGGCATCATGCCACCGAACTTCAGCTTCCCGCCTGCACTGCTGTCCGCTGGACATCAGTTCGTCAAGGCCGCGGACCTCTGGTCGCCGCTTCGTCTCAATGCCGCGCAAATCGACAATCCGGGGAGAGTCACGAGCCAGGTCTATGGGAGGCTCAAGCCTGGTATCGCCCTTGAGCAAGCGCAGGCCGAAATCGACGGAATCGCCCGCCGGTCCGGCTCAGGCAGCTTGCCGGGTCGCGGCAAGTCTGGCGCGATGCTGGTTCGGCTTCAGGCGGAGAGCGTCCGGCACATCGGACCCACGCTGCTCTTGCTGCTCGGCGCGGTCGGCTTCACGCTGCTGATCGCATGTGCGAACGTCGCCAATCTGCTTCTGGCGCGTGCCATCGGCCGTCAAAAGGAAATCGCCGTCCGTATCTCGCTTGGCGCCGGCCGTCGGCGGCTGATCCGGCAACTGCTATCGGAGAGCGTGGTCCTGGCGTTGGCGGGAGGCGGCCTCGGACTGGCTCTCGCATACTTCGGCGTCGACATGGTCAGGCGATTCCTGGCCGGCACGGACTACATTCCGCACCTCGACCGGCTCGGGATCGACTTGCCGGTCCTGGCGTTCACCTTAGTGGTCTCGGTGTTGTCGGGCGCCGTGTTTGGCCTTGCCCCCGCGCTCGAGGCTTCGAAGCAGGACATCAGCAGCGCGCTCAGAGAGTCGAGCTCTACTTCGGGCGGGGTTCGGACGCGCCGCACCCAGATGCTGCTGTTGGCGAGTGAAGTGGCGCTGGCGCTGATCCTGGTGACAGGCTCCGGATTGATGCTTCGGAGTTTGTTGCGGATACGTGAGATGAGCCTCGGCTTTCGACCGGATGGTGTGCTGGCGTTGCGCATTCCTCCCCCGTTGTTCAAGAATCCCCAGGAGCAGAATCGCGGGAATTTCTACGCTGAGCTGCTGCAGCGCGTTTCGACGTTGCCCGGAGTCGAATCCGCGGCAGTGGTTCGCGGACTTCCGCTGACGGGCGCGAACACGACGCTCAACGTGGAGTTCGACGGATTCACGCCGCGCAGTTTTGACGACATTCTCTTCACGACGGTAAACGTCGTCAGCCCGAACTATTTCCGCACGGTGGGGACACGGATCGCGAGCGGCAGAGACTTCGCGGAGACCGACACGCAGGACCGGACCAAGGTCGCGATCGTAAGTGAAACGTTTGTCAAGCGATACTGGCCCGGCGCGAACCCCATCGGAAAATGGATCCGCGTGGCTTCCGGGCCGCGCCTGACCATTGTTGGCGTGGCCGAAAACGTTCACCAGCAGAGCCTGGACGCCGAGCCCGGGCTGTTCGTCTACTTGCCCTGCCAGCAGGCGTCGATTCCGCCCGATCAGCTTGTTGTTAAGGCGAGCGGGAACCCGCTGCGTCTGGCTGCTTCGCTCCGCCAGGCGGTGCGGGCGGCGGATAGAAATCAGCCCGTGCCTGAGGTCCGGACGATGGAGCAACTGGTGGCGCGAATCGATCGTCGAGAGGCGAACGCTGATGCTGCTGCTGGGCTCATTCGCGGCTCTGGCGCTGCTGCTCGCTTCGGCGGGCATCTACGCGGCTGTGTCGTACGCCGTCAACCGGCGGACTCGCGAGATCGGCGTCCGCATGGCGCTGGGTGCACGGCCCGCCGACGTCCTCCGCGAAGTGATGGGACAAGGGCTGCGTGTGATCGCCGCCGGCATCGCAATTGGGACGGCGGGTGCGTTTGCGCTAACCCGATTCATCTCTGCCTACCTTTTCGGAGTAAAGGCGACTGACCCGTTCGCCTTTGCCGGTGCGATGCTGCTGCTGGCAACCGTAGCCGCAATCGCCTGCTTCGTTCCGGCGCGCCGCGCAACCCAGGTGGAGCCTTTGATTGCGCTGCGTTACGACTGAGTAGAAACGATCAGGCGGCCTTCTTCACTTTGCCGCCGCGAATGCCCGGCTCACTCGTGCCGTACGGCAGTCATCGGATCGATTCGAGACGCTTTCCTCGCAGGCACGTAACCGGCCAGAATTGCGGCGCTGAATCGCGACTGCCAACAACAGGGCAGGCGTGTCATTCGGTTCCACTCCGAATAGAAACGATTCGACAAATTGCGACGTGCCGAGCGCTGCGGGCACGCCGATCGCGAGTCCTACTGCGGCGAGCACGAAGACGTCGCGGAGCACCATCCAGACGACGAGGCCGCGCGGTGCTCCAAGCGCCATCCGAATCCCGATCTCACCGGTGCGCCGCGCGACCGTGTACGACATCGTGCCGTACAAACCGATACACGCGATGAGCAATGCCAGGATGGCGAAGGCGGTGCAGAGCCTGGCGAAGATAATCTCCTGGTTCATGGTCTGATCGATCTGGGCCGCTTGTGTTTTGACATCTGTCACGGGAACGCGAGCGTCCGCCTGGCGCACGATCGCGCGCACCGTGTTGACGTACCGAAGCGGGTCGCCGCTGGTGCGAAGGGCGAACGTCATCTCATTGACCGGATAGTACGAGCCCTGATTGATCGGGAGGTATGCGATATCCCGAAACTCGCCCTTCAACGCGCCGTAGCGCGCGTTCCTGGCAACACCGGCGATCTCGACGACCTGGTTTTCCAAGGGTGGACGACGGCTAACGACGATCTGCTGGCCCAGCGGATTCTGATCGCCGAAGTTCGTCTTGACGTACGCTTCGCTAACGATCGCGACTGGGAGCGAGCCTGGCCGGTCGCGATCGTCGAACGCGCGTCCCAGCATCACCGGGATCTGCATCGTCGAAAAGAAATCGGGTGCGGTCATCAAAATGTGGGTCGACCGTTTTCGCTGCCGGCCGACCGGCACGACGCCTCCCGCTGACGTGCCTTCCCCGACCAGCGGGGAATGGGAGGCGCTTGCGCCGCGCACGCCGGGAATCGCGCCGAACCGCTTCTGCAAATCGCTGTAGAACGTGACGATTTCCGGATCCCACGGCCTTACCCCGAAAAGCTGGCTCGCGATCAGATATCCTGCGCCGATTGCCGCCGGACTCCACGTGACGGCGTGGAAACGATAGATCGCACTCAACAGCACACCGCAAACCCGCGATCGATTTCTGGCGCCGTTTCCGCTACTTCAATTGGAGTTTGTTTATGCAGTTCGAACTCGTCTACGATATCGCGGCCATGTCGGAGGCTCCGCGGTCGGCCTTGACCCTTGGACTGGCAGCGGCCCTCGGCGCCGCCGTGTGGGTTTCGATATTGAGGATGCGCGGGTTGCCTTTAGGCGGGGGCGTGAAATTTCTGATCTTCGTCGTCCTGATTCTGTTCGCTCTGAGCTACGGCCTGCGTTACGAACAGCGCCGCCTGGTTGCTCGCACCGACGTCCTTACCGTTGCGGGACCCGTCGCGGGTCATTGGACAAAGCGGGTGCGGCGGGATAGCAGCAACCGATGGTACTGGGAATGGGAGGGCTTCTACGTCCAAGGAGTCGCGTTCGCCTATGCCCGTAACGTGGAACAAAACTATTTTCACAATGCCGGATCGCGTTCTTTCGAACTGCGCGACGGCATGCACATCCGGCTGCAATACATCGAGGAGCGCTCGGGCGGAGAGGTCCGCAACCACATCCTCCGTGTGGAACGTGAGCTGTATCAGTCGAGAGTGGGCTCGTAGCCGAGAATGCGAACGAGTCGCGCCCGATCTTCGCGGCGGCCCGAATCATAATTGGACATTTCGACCTCTGTCTGGGGTTCGGGATACGCGGTTTGCGCCCACATTAGCGCCTGTTTGAATATGGCTTCGGCGCGTGGTTTGGTCTGGGCCGTTAGACCCGAAGAAACCAGTTGTTCCAGCCGGCGCTGGTATAGTTTGGCGATATTCACATGGAACGAGAGGTCCGCGTTTACGAGTTGGATGGCCCGTTCCGCCTCGTCAATGCGATCTTCCGATAGCAAGCGAGCCACGTCAGCCAGCGCGGCTTCCCGGGCAGCCTCGGCTTGCCGATGACGCTCATAAGGATCGATCATAGTGTCACACCAGCGAGTTCAAGGATATCCAATTTCTCGCCGCCCTCGGGTTCCACCCGGCATTGGCATGCCCGCCGTTGCGGCGCGACCCTATGGACGCTGCCGGCGGTTCGGGAC
>JBOGMR010000063.1:0-2750 GCA_050746825.1 Bryobacteraceae bacterium
CCAGAGCCCTCCGCCGGGCGAGGTGGGGAGTAATGTCAACGACAACAGCACGGCGGAAGGCGCTACCAGAACAAAGAGCCACGCGAGCCAGTTGGCGAGGAGCCGCCGCCGCAATGCGGAAATCCCGGTAAGCAGCGATCCGATCAGCACCACGTTCATTCCCATCATATGAACGGCGTATCCGGTGTTGGCGAGGGGATTGGTGCCGGGAGTCGGCACGGTCAGTCCGTTCTGATGCCAGGTGGCGGTATGCACGGCATCGCCGGGAATCACCAGGCACAAGCCAAACAGCAGAACCAGCAGACCTCTGGGCTGGACCCGCCCCGTCCGATTCCTGGTTTGGATGGCCAGCGCCAGCAAGCCGGCCAGCATCAGGAGAAGCGCCAACGTGTACAGGCTGCCGTAGACGACCCAGAGACGGACCGGCGTCGCGAACGTGAGCAGCGGACCCAGCGCGGGTCTGATCACCGCAATCCAGGAGGGCTCGGGAATGACGGACCAACCGGTCATGTACTTCACCATGACCAGAATCGGGCCCAGCAGGACGCCGAGAGCGCCTCCAGCCATGGCAGCGTACCCAGCGGCGCGGCTACGTGACACAGATTCCAAGCCCACAGTCTAACGTGATGAGCGGGCCCGGCACAAATCGGTGCGGCATCGGAAAGCAGGCAACGTGATATAGTTTCGTCGAAACACATCCACTCCAATGAGAACAGTCATGGTCACCACGAGAAACACAGTCGCGTTCGCCCTGGCGCGCGTGATGTTGTGCGCGGCGGCGCTGGCGATTGCGGCGGCGCAGAACACGCCGCGCGCGCCGGCTCCGCTTCCCGTTCCTCTCGGAGTTCCCAAGCCAGGGCCGGCGAACGACGCTCCGTATGCTCCGATGCCCATCCTGCAAGGCGGCGTTGTAGCGCCCCTCTATCCGGCGGGCTCGGCTTTCCTGAAAGTGGAGCGGGTGCGCGAGGCCGAGCAGTACAACATGAGTCAGAGCGTGGCGGGACGAATCAGCAGCATCGTCAACATTCACAACCCGTCGATTGAGATCCACACGGTCGAACGCAGCCTCAACACGGGTGCGGCGGTGATCCTGGTGGCGGGAGGCGGACACAACACGCTGAATGTCGGCGGAGAGGGCGCCGATCTTGTTCCGTTCTTCTACAACTATGGCGTCAATACCGTGATCCTGCGGAATCGGCTGCGCCGTGACGGGTACGAGCCGCGAACCGATGCGGTGAACGACGCGTTGCAGTCCATCCGGCTGGTGCGCGCCTACGCCAAGGAGTGGAATCTCGATCCGAATAAGATCGGGATCATGGGTTTTTCGGCGGGTGCGGAGTTATCCTCGTCGGCGGCGGTATTGTATGAAGATTTCGACAAAAAGAACAGCGATCCCGGTGATCCATTAACGGGAATCAGTTCGCGACCGGACTTCGCGGGCATCATTTATCCGGGTCCGACACCTTTTGCGCGAAATCGCACGCCTTCGCCGATTCCTCGCAATGTGCCCCCGGCATTCGTCGCTTGCGCCGGCTCTGGAGACCGAGGTCATGCAGTGTGGGCGATCGAATACTACTCGGCGATGCTGGCGATTGGAGTGCCGAACATCGAGATGCACCTCTATGGCAATGGCCGCCATCCCGGCGACGCGCTGAGCGATGGCAGCCGCATGACTGGAGGATTGACGGATCGCGGCGGCATTCCGTTCGGGACCTGGCAGCACCGGTACATCGAATGGTTCCGCGATCTCGGGTTCCTGCAAAAACCGGGCATCGAAACGAAGGCCGCCAGGGACGTGGCTTCGTTCGTGAGCCAGCCGCCGCGGACTGGCGGTCGAGGTCGAAGTGGCGCGGCCGCGGTGCCTGGCGGGGCTAAGCCGGTTTCGCCGCGATAGCCAGGTTCCCGCAACAAAGCCCGATAGCACATGGAATCACAATGGTTTCGGGGTCTGTGGCAGAAATCTCGAAAGACCGCTTGCTTGCGCGCGCGGCTCAGTAGAATGAACACGTTACAGGGCGGTTTTTACCGCGGGCTGCTACGGTCTCAAAAAATCTCTTGACGCCCAGATACTGTGTGTTATATAGTGTTTATAACACGATGTCTGACACACGGTACTAAAAAGAAATGAACACCGAACTGTTCGAGAATCTCCGGCTTGAGCTGCGCCGCGGCTGCCTGATTGTGGCGGTCCTGGCTCAACTCCGGAGTGAGCAGTATGGCTACGTATTGCGCAAGTCTCTGGGCGAGCGTGGACTGGAGATCGACGAAAACACGCTGTACCCGCTGCTTCGGCGCCTCGAGAGCCAAGGGCTGCTGGTCAGCGAATGGCGGGAGGAGGCCAAGCGCAACAAGCGCTTTTACCGGCTCTCGAGCGACGGAGAGGTGATCCTCCGCCAATTGCTCGATGAATGGCGCAACATCAACGCGTCGCTCGACCGGGTAATCGTTGGCGAGGCGCCGGTTGAGCCGCAATCATCAGGAATGACAAAATGAACCTTCTCGATCGTTATTTACATGCAGTGAAATTCTGGCTGCCCGCAGGGCAACAGGAAGATATTCTGGCGGAATTGTCGGAGGATATCCGGTCGGAAATCGAGGATAAGGAAGCCGGACTTGGCCGCAAACTCGATGAGGACGGAGTAGCGGCCATACTGAAGAAGCGCGGCCGCCCGATTCTGGTGGCAAGCCGCTATCTGCCGCAACAGAGCCTGATCGGACCGGCGTTGATGCCGGCCTACCGATTTGTACTG
>JBOGMR010000064.1:0-2953 GCA_050746825.1 Bryobacteraceae bacterium
TGGGCGGCTGTTTGTGGCCTCCGAATCCACACCCTTGCGCGACCTGGCCATCGACACCCTCATCTCGGCGCCCGTCGACGAAAAGCGCGACCGCATTACGGAGCTTTTCGACAAGTACAACCTGCTGGCGCTTCCAGTTGTCGATGAAGAAGGCCGGCTCGCGGGCGTCGTCACCGCCGACGACGTCATTTCGGTGCTGCGCAACCGATGACCGTACCCGTGCTGAGCCGGCTGCGATTCCGGATTGCCGTCTTCTTCGCGGTCCTCGGCCCTGGCTTCATCACGGCCGTTGTGGACAATGACGCCGGCGGTCTCATCACGTACTCTCAAGCCGGGGCGCGCTTTGGTTACCTGCCCCTCTGGACGCTGCTGCCGGTGACGATCGCGCTGATCGTCACGCAGGAGATGTGTTCCCGGATGGGCGCCGTCACGGGCAAAGGCCTCTCGGACCTGATCCGCGAAGAATACGGCTTGCGCGTGACGTTCTTCGTCATGGCGCTCCTCGTCGTAGTGAATCTCACAAACATCATGGCGAATTTCGCCGGCATTGCGGGGGCGCTGGAGTTGTTTCATGTGCCCCGCTGGAT
This sequence comes from Bryobacteraceae bacterium, assembly GCA_050746825.1. Classification (GTDB taxonomy): domain Bacteria; phylum Acidobacteriota; class Terriglobia; order Bryobacterales; family Bryobacteraceae; genus JBOGMR01. The sequence goes on from JBOGMR010000064.1 coordinate 588, forward strand.
CTCGGCGCCCGGAGGCGCCGCGGCCGTCTGGCTTCTGATCGTCAAGGGCGATTACCGGAAGACCGAAAAAGTGTTTCTGCTCGCCTGCGTGGTCTATGTCAGTTACATCATCGCGGGCATTCTCGTCGAGCCCAATTGGAAGGAAGCCGCCATCTACAGCGTGCGGCCGGTGCTCATGCTCGACGCCAAGTACATCGAGATGCTCATCGGCATGGTAGGGACGACCATTGCGCCCTGGATGCAGTTCTACCTCCAGGCCGCGGTGGTGGAAAAGGGAATCACCACCAAGGAGTACAAGGAATCGCGCATCGAAGTCATCGTCGGATGCATCATGACTTCGGTCATCGCGTTCTTCATCATCGTTGCGTGCGCCGGCGCGATCTGGAAAGTCGCGCCGCGGGACATTCAGGATGCCGGCCAGGCCGCGGAAGGACTGAAGCCGTTCGGCCCGTATGCATTCCTCCTGTTTTCCTTCGGTCTGTTTAACGCCTCGCTATTCGCTGCCTGTATTCAGCCGCTCTCGACCGCCTTTTCGGTTTGCGAGGGGCTGGGTTTCGAGTCCGGAGTCAATAAGCGCTTCCGTGAGGCGCCGATTTTCTACTGGCTTTATACGCTGCTCATCGTGATCGGCGCAGGTGTTGTGCTGATTCCCGGATTTCCCCTGATCCGGATGATCTTGCTTTCTCAGGTGGTCAATGGCGTATTATTACCAGTTGTCCTGATATTTATGACACTGTTGACGAACCGTCGCGATTTGATGAAGGAATGGGTGAACTCGCGGGGCTACAACATCGTCGCCTGGACCACCGTGGTCGTGATGATCGGCCTGTCGCTGGCTTTGACGGGCGTAAGTCTCCGCGGAATCTGACACGAGCGAGGAACCCGGAATGGACGAACAGGTATTCAAGAAAAATGCCGACGAAGCGCTAGGCTTGCTGAAGCGCGCGCTGATCAGCGCCGCGGATGACTATGGATTCGATGTCGACGACAACGCCGGCGCGCTCACGATCGAGTTCGAAGAGCCGCCCGCGAAGTTCGTCGTGAGCCCCAACACGCCTGTCCGGCAGATTTGGGTCTCGGCGCTCTCGAAGAGCTACAAGCTCGATTGGGATGAAGTCGAGCACTCCTTCATCCATGAGGAGTCGGGCGAGACTCTGAAGCAACTCATCGAGACTGTCATCGGAAAAAAAGTGGGCGAAGAGATCAACCTGTAGCGGTAACCGCGATCACTTGCCGCGCGGCCTACCGGTGCGCGCCCCGTGAGGAAGCGGCCCCAATCTGCCGGATGCACCCCCCAGACAACACGAGACCCCCGGGCGGCGACGCGGCCGACCTGTCGCGATTCGGCTACGCCCAGGAACTCCTGCGCGAGATGGGAGGCTTCTCCAGCTTCGCAATCTCCTTTTCCATCATTTCAATTCTCACCGGCGCTGTGACTTTGTTCGGGTATGGTCTCGAAATGGGCGGCCCCCTCGAGATGAGTCTGGGCTGGCCGGTTGCGACGGTGTTCACGCTGGCTGTCGCGATGAGCATGGCCGAGTTGTGCTCGGCGTATCCGACGGCGGGCGGCATGTACCACTGGGCTGCGGACCTGGGCGGCCCGGCCTGGGGCTGGTTCGTCGCCTGGTTCAATATCGTCGCGCTCATCGCGGCGCTCGCCGGCATCAGCTACAGTTGCGCTCAGTTCGCTTTGCCGTTTCTCGGCATCGCGTCGACGCCATTCAATCTACTGGCTGCGTTCGGCTTCATCCTGTTCACGCAGGGCGCGCTCAATCATTTCGGCGTGCGCCTGGTGGCGATGCTGAATGACCTTAGCGTCACCGTGCACATCGTCGGCGTCCTGCTGGTGGTGGGTGCCGTGCTCTGGATGGCGCCAAAACAGCCTGTTGGCTTTTTGTTTGAAGCAGTGAACAGCAACGGCCGCTCGCCCTACTGGTGGGCGTTCGCGCTCGGGCTGCTGCAGGCGCAGTGGACGTATACAGGCTATGACGCCTCGGCGCATTTAGCCGAGGAGACGCAGAACGCGCGCACGTCCGCTCCGTGGGGCGTGGTGCTGTCTGTGGCGGTGTCGGGCGTGGTGGGTTACGTACTCGTGATCGCTCTGACGCTGGCGATCCGGAGCATTCCTGAAGTTCTGGGCGCCAGGGACGCGCACGGCAACCAGATTCCCGCGGTGATCGCAATTCTGCGGGGTGCGCTGGGAGCCAAGGTGGGCAACGCAATGTCGGCGCTGGCGTCGATGGCAATGTGGTTTTGCGGCTTGTCCGCGGTGACGTCCGGCTCGCGGACAATTTTCTCGCTGGCTCGCGACGGCGGCACGCCGATGTCCGAACTGTTTCGGCGCGTGAGCTCGCGCTTCGGCACGC
>JBOGMR010000065.1:0-5813 GCA_050746825.1 Bryobacteraceae bacterium
TCAATTATCTGCAAGCCGTGCCCGAACAGCAGGCGCTGGGCGAGGCCGAGCGGCTGGCCGCCGAGTTGCCCGGCTCGGCTGATGCGCATTACGCGCTCGGGCTGCTGCGCGCACGCCGTGGCGATCGGGATCGAGCGGTGGAGTCGTTCCGTCAGGCGATCCGGCTGCGCGACGATTTCGCTGAGGCGCACGCGGCGCTGGGCGAGATCCTCGGAGACCTGGAGTCGCTGCGAACGGCGGTAAGGATCGACCCCCGGGTGGCCGCGCCGCGTCTAAATCTCGGGCGCCTCCTCTATCAATCGGGAAACACGGCCGAAGGAACGCGGGAGTTTCGCGCGGTCGTGCGCCGGCATCCGGCGTTTGCGGAAGCGCACCTCAGCCTGGGCGTGGCCCTCGGCGAACAAGGCGATCTCGACCGAGCGATCCGCGAGTTCCGCGAGGTTCTGCGCCTGGCTCCCGGAAACGCGGAGGCCGCGCAGAATCTTCGGCAGGCGCTGGAGATGAAGCGTTGAAGCCGTCTACCGGACAGCGGCAGGTGATAAAACCTGACCCGCCAAGGCGCCAGTGAGTTTGCCCGAATCGACGGCCATACGGCCGTTGATCAGAACGTAGTCGATGCCTTCGGAATGCTGGTGAGGCTGGAAGAAGGTCGCACGATCGCGTACGTTCCTGGGATCAAAGACCACGACGTCGGCGGCAAAACCCTCGCGCAGCAGGCCGCGATCCCGAATGCCAAGGATCTGGGCGGGCAGTGAAGTCGAGGATCGAATCGAGTTTTCGAGCGAAATCACCGGCTTATCGAGAGAATACCGGCGTAGCTTACGAGGGTAGGATCCGTAAAAGCGCGCGTGCGTATCCGGGCCGTCCTCGGGCAAAGCGATTCCGGCGTCGGTGGAGGTGGCGATCCATGGCTGCGACATCAGCGCCTCGATGTCCTCCTCCCAAACGGAAAAACCGCGCAGGCGCGCGCCTCCCGGCCGATCACGATAACCCTCATACTGGAGCTCGAGCGCCATCTGTACCGGGCTGATGCCTCGGGCTGAGGCGAGGGCGTCCACCGTTTTCCCGATAAAGGTCTTGTCCGGGTGCTCAAAGACGGTGACGCTCTCTGCTCCGCCGCGTCTCGCCATCTCGTGAGTAATATCTCGTCGAACCTTGTCGGCCTTGGCCTGATCCTCCATTGTCTTGCGCAGGGCGCCCGCATAATCGATCTTGCCGGTTGCCCGGCTGAGTCTCGAGCTGAACGCGTCATCGCCGATCGCCCACGATGGAACCAGCACCGTGCCACCGTCGCCGCCCGTGGAGTTGTAAGGATACTGGTCGCTCCAGAAATCCACGCCTCTCGATCGGGCGCGATTGATCAGCCGGATGGCAGCCTTGGTCGATCCCCAGTATTCAGCTCCCATCGCCTTGCTATGCGACCAGATGACCGTACCGCCGGTCTCTTCCCCGATACGGATGGTCTCGGCCACCGCGTCCAGCATCGTCGGCTGCCCTGGCGGATCAAAGCTGGGGCGAAACCAGCGTGGATCGGTCGACTCGCTGCGCTGGTGCACGCTATAGACTCCGCCGTACGGCACGATTTCGCGCACCAGTTCGATCAGTTCTTCGGTGGTGCTCCAGATGCCCGGCACATATTCGAGACCCGCCGATAATCCAAAAGCCTTCTCCTGCATTCCCTGCCGGACCAGTTCGCGCATCTTGCGGATCTCGTCCGCGGTGGCCGGCCGCTGGTGATCCTCCTTCATAACCAGCCGGCGAACGGTGCCATGCCCCACCATCAACACGGCGTTAGGACCGATGCCCAGTTTCTCGTAGCTCGCGCGTTGTCCGGCAATAGGCCACGGAGACGAGCCGTCGGGATTTACGCAAACCGTGGTGATGCCCTGACTCGCCAGATTCGGCGCTGCACGCCGCTGGCGGTCGTCGGCTCCGAGGCCTCGATCTGCGTGTGAATGCATGTCAATGAAGCCCGGCGCTACGATCTTCCCTTTGGCGTCAATCGTTCTCCCGGCGGGCGAGCCACCCAGCTTTCCAATGGCGACAATCTTCCCCGCGCGAATTCCGACATCCGCGTAGTGGGCCGGATTGCCCGTGCCATCGAGTACCTGGCCTCCCGTTATCAGCACGTCAAAGCGCTGCTGGGCCGGCGCGGGTAGAGCCAAAGATGCGAGGAGAAACCAAGAAAGATCGATGCGCATGTGTGTTGCGGATGATGCTGGATCCGCTAATTGAACATATCGCGCTTAGGAGGCGATTTTCAATCCGACGCGCATAGTCCAGCAGCGGAAGTGGAACACCGGTGCTGCCCGTCGTGGTGCAGAGTCTGAGCGCCTGCTATCGGGATGGGACTTCGCGCGCTGCCGCTCCCCCGTCAATGCGAACGGGCCACTCATTGATCAATGCGTCGCGGAGCTTCCGAGCCGGCTCAGTATCTTGACCGGCAACCATGATGACAGCCCTGGTGTCTCGACCTTGAACCAAGCAGCCAATAGACACTTTCAGGTTGTCCGCATCGCTATGCGCCCAAACCGCGGGCTCAATGCGCTGGATGCCGGTTAACCAGCGATGTCTTTCTATTACCGATTGCGCAACGGTCAAACATTCGTCGACGCTGGCACCCCTCATTAGTTTCGCTTGCCAGAACAAGACTGGGGCATCTGCGCACAAGGGCGCCGCGAGCATGGTCCCCATGGCCACTAGCATTCCCGAAAGCCAGTACGTTCGCATGACATCCTCCAATAATGGCTTGACCGTCACCGGGGTTAGACTCACATCGCGACTTGGTTGGCATCGAGCGCTACCTGGACTCGATTCCAAACTTCTTCGTCGTGTGTTGCCTTCAACCTCGACTGTACAGACGCGTCGGATGCCGCCGGGTTTCAGAGGACGTGCCGCTGTCTTTTCTTTCGCTGTGATTTTCGAAGCGCTCAGAAAGCGATTTTCAATCCGACCTGCATATTCCGCGCGCCGGACGCGCCCGTAACGACGCCGAATTGGCTGTTGGCCAAGTCCTGCGACGACGGCCGCCCCCACGTCTTCTGATTCCACAAGTCGAAAACATCGAGCCGTAGATCGGCATGGATCCGCTCGCGGAAACTCAGCGTCCTCACAACCGCGATGTTGGTCCGGTAGGTCGGGAACATGCGTGTCCCCGCGACAAATCGCGATGCGTTCCCGAACGGATCGACGGCCGGATTCGTGCGGCGCTGGAACGCGCCCAGGCTGTAGAATTTGTCCTTGTCGGGATCGAACTCGCTGCCCGTGAGCGGCGCGCGCCAATCGTGCTGTAAGAGATTCGGCCGGGGCGTGCCGGCGCGGAGATTATTCTGGAACCCGGTATCGGTGACGCCCATCGGATAGCCGCTTTGCGCGAACGTGTACGTGCTCAGATTCCAGCCACCGGCGAGATGCCTTGCCCAGCCGCCGGAGAAATACCGCTTGCCCTTTCCGAAGGGAAGATCGTAGCTGGCGGTCACCTTGAACATGTTGGGATAGTCGAGTACGCCATACGATTTCTCCGTCCTGCGGTTGTACTGGTTCTGCGCGGCGCCGGCGCCCACGGCGGCTCCGACCACTCCTGCGATCCAGGGCTCGGAAGAATCCGCGTCAGTGAGCAGTTTCGACCACGTGTAGCTCGCCAGCATCGACAGTCCGCCCGAAAACCGCTTGGTCACTTTGAGAACCATGGCGTGATAGGTGGAGTTGCCGCTGTGGTTCATCATGCCGCCCGTCGTCACGCCGGTGTATTGCGGAAACACGCGTAGCGACTGGCCCAGCGTGGCATTGCTCCCCAGCACCTCCTTGAAATTGGCGAACGGCGGGCGGAAACCGGCGGCGGCTACGGCCGGATCGTCGATCGGCCGATTGAGGAGCGAGCCTAACGCGGCGTATTTGGGGTCGATCTGCATGATGTTCACGCGATCCGACGCCAGGTGCGTGCCTTTGCTGCCTGTGTAGGTCGCCTCGACCACGAAGTTATCTTTAAGCACTCGTGAGACGGCGAGGTTCCAATTGGCATTCTGCGGCAGCATGGCAATTTCGTCAGCTCCGAACCATGGCACGCCGAATCCGACCCCGAAGCCCGGCTCGATGAACGGCGGCGGCTGCCACGCCGGAAAGCCTCGATCCCAATAGAAAGCCGGCGTAATGCCCTGATCTGCGGAGGACCAGGCGGGCGAATTGGTGAACCCGTTATTCGCGCCATTCAGTCCGGGCACCTTCGTCGTCGAATAGAACAGTCCGCCTCCGGCGCGCACGACGGTCTTCTGCGTGAGCTGGTAGGCTAAGCCCAGGCGCGGCCCCCAGCCGTTCGCATTGTTGTGGAGGTTGCGGCGGCCTTCCCGTCCCGCGCCCTTGCCGAGGAACCGCAGGGCGCCGGGATATCCGCCGGCTGCGGGATTCGCCAGCGTCGGATCGAAGTAGGAGAATTTGTCGTCTCTCTCATACACCGAGAGATTCATCTCGTAACGCAGTCCGAGATTTGCAGTGAGCCGCGGCGTGAGCTTCCAGTCGTCCTGGAAAAAGAACGCGTGGTAGGGAAAGCGCAGCATCTGCGTGTTGGGGACCGTGAAGCCGCCGTTGTTGACCGCACCCAGCAGGAAACTGGCGAACGCGCTTCCCGAGTTTCCGCTGTTGTCGGCCGGACGCGCGGTCTCCAGGCGGTGGAAGAAAACGTCGCCCGCCTGACGGTTGCGGTTGTTGGTATTGAGCATCATGAGCTGCGTCGTGTAGCCGAATTTGAAGCTGTGACTGTTCTTGATCCAGTTCAGACTTTCGTCGATGGCATACACGGTGTGGTACTCATCCCACAGTTTCGTGCTCTCCCAGCCGTAGTAATTGTCGGTGTTGAAGCGAACTCCGGGGAACGCATTGTTGTAATACGGATTGTTGCGGATCGACCCGCCCAGCTTCTCGCCCCAGTTCTGTCCGAATGGCTCGGCAGTGACGTCGTGCTCCGGGTGCGTCAGCCTGTGGAATCCGATCGTGACGGTGTTGACCAGCGTCGGCGAAATCAGATGCGTGTCGCTAAGGCGGGCCACTTTGCCGTAATACTGGTCGCCTCTGTAGTATTGGCGTCCGGCGAGGGGATACGGAAGCGAGCCGCCCCAGTTGTCGGGATTGGCGCGATCGCTGTCGTAGGCGTTGCTGAAGTATTCTCCGTTCTGGCTGTAGGTAAACGAAAGGCGGTTTTTGGTCCTGAAGTTGTGATCGAACTTGGCAACATAGGCGTTTTCGATACGCTTGCGCGGCGCTGAACCGGTAGCCTGATAATTCCGCACCAGGCCGGGCGCGTTGGGATCGGGAAAGTAGCGCGCGATCGCCGCCGATAGCGGGCTGATACGATTCTGCGGGATGACATTGCCTGGGAACACGTCGCGCGTGAAGCCGGTTCCGCTGGCCCGTGTGGAAGTCGGGTCGTAAATCGGAACCTGAGTCCCGTTGCCGAGCACCCATCTCGAGAAGTCGCCGCGGCGCATCTCCGGCAGCGGAATCGTCAGCTCACTGACTCCCGACGTGGACGGGAATCGATAACCCTCATACGAGAAAAAGAAGTAGGTCTTGTTATGCCCGTCGTAGATTTTCGGGAGATACACAGGCCCGCCGAGCGTCGCGCCGTAATCATTGCGGTGGAATTTCGATTTCGGGCGCCCTAGCCGGTTATTGGACCAGCTATTGGCGTTGAACACCTGCGACTGGTAATAGTCAAAGGCCGAGCCGTGTAGTTCATTGGTTCCCGATTTGGTGGTGATCGAGATGTTTCCCCCGCTGGCGCGGCTGTCTTCGGCTTTGTAGGCGGCGGTGTCGATGCG
>JBOGMR010000066.1:0-4592 GCA_050746825.1 Bryobacteraceae bacterium
GGCCTGTGAACGCCGTCCGCGTAAACATTCTCTACAACGCCCACCACCTCGGTCCACGGGCCGCCTCTGCCAACCTGAATCCGCTTGCCCACTGCGTTGCCCGGTTGGCCCCAGGCCTCGCGAGCCATGTTCTCGGATAAGGCCGCGACATTTCGTTGACTGAACACATCCTCCCACGTGAAATCGCGCCCGGCTACCACTCGCGTGCCTTGGGCGGCCAGAAGGCCAGGTGAGATGTTCCCGATGGCCCGGTTAGGAGGCATCTGGTCCGGCAGAGTCTTGCCTTCAATGGCAACGACCATGCCATTCCGGTACTCGAATTCCATCGGCAGGCCACTGGCGAATCCGGCAGCCGTCACGCCCGGAATAGCCGCCAGCCTTTCGAGAATCTGAGCCTGCATGCGGATGACCCGCTCCGGCTCGGGTGTCAGTGCCGCGGGGATTGCAATGCGGACCGTCTGAATCCGCTCGGGCTGGGTGAAGCCTGGTGTCACCGCTCGCAAGGCAACGAAGGTCCGGATCATTAACCCGGACGCCACCAGAAGTACAAGCGCAAGCGCCACCTGCGTCACGACGAGTGTATTTTGCGCGCGCAGTTGCCCCGTCCCTTGTGTCGCGCCTCGTGCGCTTTGGATTCGACCCGGGATACCGCACTTAAGCACCGCGGCCAAACTGAACAACAGACTCAAAACCACCGAGCACACAAGCACAAATGCCAGGGCCGCTGCGTCAAGAGATATCTCCTGGAGCCTGGGAAGAGTGGCCGGGCCCTGTGTAACCAGCAGCCGAAGGCCCAGGTAGGCAAGCACCAGACCCAGTGCGCCACCGAGGATGCCCAGAGTCAGACTCTCGGCCAGCAGTTCCCGCGCAATCCTTCCCCAGCCCGCACCAAGCGCCGCGCGTATCGCAAACTCCTCCCGCCGGGCCTGCGCACGTACGAGCACGAGGTTAGCCACATTTGCACATACAAGCAACAGCACCAGCCCGAGCGCGCCCATGAGAACTTGGAGTGCGGTACCCACGTCCCCCACGACATCCTTCTTCAGCGGACGCAAGTCGGGTCTGATTGCCCATTCCTTGAGTATTTTCCCCGCTCGATCTGTTCCGCCCCAGGTCTTCCAAACTCGCGCCGTATCTTGGATTCGCCAGGGCGAGCGTGACGCCGGGCTTGAGCCTTGCAATGCCGCTATAGCTGAACTCCTCCGGCGTGACCTGGGGAAAGCGTTGCGGGAGGAACACGTCGTGGGAGAGGTTCAAGAATTGAAAATCCCGCGGCATCACTCCGATCACCTGGCGCGGAATGAAATCGATGACCATGGTGCGGCCAAGAACCTTCGGATCGCCTCCGAACTTTCGCTGCCAGTAACCATGACCGAGGATCGCGGTTTCCGGGGCGCCCGGTGTGTCGTCTTCGGGGGAGAACCATCGGCCGAGATACGCCGGCACGCCCACTGCCGGCAACACTCCCTCGGTCGCGGTTACGGTCACGATCTGCTCGGGGTCTCCGATACCGGTCACGGTGGCGGCGCCGGAGGTCCAGACACCGAATCGCTCGAACGTCCGTGAACCCTCCTTGCAGGCAGCGTACATGCCAGGCGAAAGATGCGCGTTTTCGATGAGTTGTCCTTGAATCACGACGGTGTTGAACACTCCCACCAGGCGGTCCGGCTCGGGATAAGGCAATGGACGGATCAGCACGCCGTTCAGCACGCAGAAGATCGCGGTATTGGCGCCGATGCCCAGGGCGAGCGAAAGTAAAACTGCCGCGCTGAATCCGGGCCTGGTTCGTATCATTCGCAGCGCATGTCGCACGTCGCGTAGCGCGCCTTCGATGAGGGTGAGTGTGTTCATTCGATAGACCTCCTCGAGGATCAAGGTCGCGTTGCCGAGTTTCCTTCGTGCCGCTGCCCGAGCCGCAGATGATTCCATTCCGCGTTCGATGTACTCTTTGACTGTTATGTCCAGGTAAAACTCTAGCTCCTCGCGTTGCTCGACATCCGCTTCGTCGCGGCGGAAGAATCGCCGCCAATTCATCCCCGCTTCTCCGGGATGGGATTCAAGATGCGGCCAATAGCGCGTACCACTTGTTCCCATCGGCATGTCTGGGCGGCAAGCTGCCTCTTACCCTCGGGCGTGAGCCGGTAGTACTTGGCCTTGCGATTGTTTTCCGACGTCCCCCAGAACGCGGCGATCCAACCTCGATTCTGTAGACGGTGCAAAGCCGGGTAGAGCGATCCGTGTTCCACTTGAAGGACCTCGTCCGAGCCCCGCTCGATAGCGTGGGCGATGGTCTGTCCATGGGCCGGGCCAAGCACGAGTGTCTGGAGGATCAGCATGTCCAGGGTTCCCTGGATCATTTCAGACTGGAGCGGGGATTGGCGTCTCGGCACATTTTCCTGTCGGTGATCGACTAATGCAATCCCTATATTATACGATCTTTCAACGCTCAGGAGTTTTTGTTCTGCAGATGACCGATAGAAGATTCTGTGACGCGACGGTCTTCGGGATTTCTACCACGGGCTGCCAGCATTCGGCAAGGGAGACCGGCGCAAAAGTCGCTGGGGTTCCCGGAGTTGTGATCGTCTGCCCGGCGCGGAGGCGACGGAAAAAGGCGCACGCCGGGCTCTCACGAGCGCCAGACTTTGTGCTACATTCGTTGCGACGCGAAACTCGGGGCCCGGGTGGCGAAATCGGCAGACGCAAAGGACTTAAAATCCTTTTCGCCGCAAGGCGAGTGTGGGTTCAAGTCCCACCCCGGGCACCAATCAATTCAGTAACTTACGGTTACCATCGCGAACGGATTCCGAGGCTTCAGAATCCGTTTGTTGCCTATAGTGCGCCGTTTTTCTTCGGCAGCCTTGGTCTTCTCGGACAGATACGTTGAAACGCGCCGCGGTCTTCAGATCGGATTCGTTCACGATGTTGTAGCGGTCGAACACGCAACGCGTCTTGTGTCCTGAGATCGCCATAGTGGTCTTCTCGGGCACGCCGGCGCGCACCAGGTTGCGCACCCCCGAGCGCCGCAGATCTTCTTAGCGTTCGCATCCCACAGGCCGGCCGCTTCACGCGTTGTCCCATGATTTCTGAAAGTTCTTGATCTTTTCGCCGCCGCGGGAGAACACCCAGGGGCTCGCCGGAAATTGCGCGTCCCGGATGGCGCGCTGCATCGCGAGCGTTTCGTACAGCTCGCCGTCAAGCGGGATGAGCCGCGGGTCGTCGTTCTTCGTAGTGTTCGGATCCAGCCGCACCACTTGCTCCGCCAGATCCACCTGTCGCCATTCAAGCGACAGCATCTCGGCACGCCTGCACGCGGTGTAGTAACCGAACGTCCGGATAGGCCGAATGTCTGCCGGCAGTGCGTCTCTCAATTTCAGGTAATCGTCATGCTCGAAGAATCCCTTGCGGACATTTCTCTCCTGCAGCATCGGGATGTACGGAACGATGGCCACCTTTGGCGGAGTGCTCTTTCGGCCGAGGTTAAAAGCCCGCTTCAGTGGAGACAGCGCCCGGTTGATAGTGGCATTTGCTTCGCCGCTCTATTGACGCTGATCGATGTATTGCCGTATTCGGGTCGTTCCGAGCTTTGCCGCGCGCAGCGCCGCAAAGTGCGGACCCAGACGGACTCGGACGACGCCCTCGGCCCAGTCGTAATCTTTGCCGTTCGTCTTGTAGTCGAGCAGCAAATCATCGAACAGATCCTTCGGCGCATCATGTGGGCGGCGCGTATCTGGCGATTCGCACGGAGGGCCCCGGCAAGGGTTCGGACTCGTTTAACACACGGACTTGCCCTTCCCTCTTCGAGCTTGCCGCTTCTTGGGTGACGAGCATGCGTAGCGGACCCCTTCGCCGACCCAGCTCTCAAGCGACCGATGGTCCTCCAATCCGCTTGGCATCACAAAAACAAAGCCTCGAAGGGGCTTCCCCGTAAAATCCATTGGGCGCACGTGAGCCCTGCGAAGGACTTGATCGTAGACCTCCGGCCCGACACGAGCCACCAATCGACGTCCAACGATGCCGCAGCACATGTGGCCGCCGAGCAGAAAGCAGAGTCCACCGAACATCTTCCGCTCGGCAAGCCCGCGGGTGCCTACGAGAGCCTTCCGAACCCGCTCAGCCAATTGCTCGTCGTACGGCATCACGGCATGAACGCCTTTGCGAATTCCCGGGGGTGGTAATACAGCCTTTGTTCGGCCACGCGCCCGTCCTCGACCCGGACCCAGTCCGCGAACGCCAGAATCAGAGATCCGCCGGCGGGAGTGCCAAGGGTCATCTCATAGATGGAGCAGACGTCGCCACCATCTTCGAATTGCCGCAGCATACGCATTCCCTGGTGAAACTTCAAAAAGGGGCCTACCGTGGATAGGTATTCGCGGGCCCCACGGAGCTTCATCAGCGGCCCCTCGAACGTCACTCCGCTCGCGACCAGGCTCTCCCGTCCTTCGCCCTGACGGTTGTTGCACACGTCATGTTATTGCCGGTGAGAAACGACCGCATTTCCGCCGGTTTCGTAGTTGAGCCATTGGCGGGGATGCGGTAGGCACTCTACAGCAGTTTCTAAATTCTGGGAGCGGCGACGTCAACGGCGCCGAGGG
>JBOGMR010000067.1:0-4443 GCA_050746825.1 Bryobacteraceae bacterium
GTTCATACGTATTCATGGACTCTGCTTACCAGAAAGTCGGCGGCAAGACCAATGACGATCTCTACACGGATTTCGAAAACTCCCTGACGGTTCTGGTCTCCGTGGACAGTAAGCATCACCCGAATCAGGTAACCATCGATTACGGCAACAAGGCGCTCGCGCGTCCCACCGACATGGTCAAAGGGATGCCCTGGCTCGAGGTGTTTAACCAGGGAGCCGAATACGGCGGCTTGCGATGGAAGGATGGCGGCGGCGAACTGAAGGTTGGCGATCGCCTGGAAATCTATTGCTCCAATCTGGACATGAGCACCAACTGTTACGATCGCTATTACATCGCAAAGGGCAATAACATCGTCGATGCCTGGCCGATCATGGGCCGCAGCGGCGCAGCGCAGCGGTAGGGCGCAGTAGTACGATGGCCGCTCCCTCACGGTCGCGGTTCTGTTGTCGAAACGAGTCCGCCGTAACCGTGCGCGTTCGCCTGTAGTATCGTGGCTCAGAGTATGAGACGACGGGAATTTATTCACCGGACAGCGGCCGGACTGGTCGCCTCCACCGCCTCGCAAGGAGCGATTGCCAAAATACGCGCCGGCATGCTCGGCACCAGGCACAGCCACTTCGCCGGAAAGTTGAAGGCGATGATGGATTCGCCGCACTACGAAATCGCTGGTGTGGCTGAGAACGATGCAGCCGCGAAGGACCGGGCGCAGAAAGACCCGCGCAACGCCGGCCTGCGTTGGACCAGCGAAGACCAATTGCTGGGCGACCCTTCGATTCATCTCATCGTGGTCGAGTGCAGCGTGTGGGAGGCGATACCCTGGGGGAAAAAGGTCATTGCGGCGGGCAAACATCTGCACCTCGAGAAGCCGCCTGGCCACGAATGGAAGCCGTTCAAAGACCTCGTCGAGGAAGCCCGGCGGAAGAAGCTGCTGCTGCAGACGGGCTATCTCTGGCGTTGGCATCAGGGCGTCGTGGCCGCGCTCGAAGCCGCGCAACGGGGCTGGCTGGGTGACGTGTTCCTGGTGCGGGGCACCATGAATTCTGATCGCGATGCGGCGCAGCGCGCGGTCGAAGCGCGGTACAAGGGCGGTGGATTATTCGAGTTGAGCGGTCACGTGATCGATCGCGTGGTGGAGCTTCTGGGACGTCCCAAAGCCGTAAAGAGCTGGCTGCGGCACGACACCAGCGTCGCGGACAAACTGGCGGACAACAACCTGGCGGTGTTCGAATACGACAAGGCGCTGGCGGTGATCGCGCAATCGGCGAAGATGGCGGGCGCGGGCGATCACCGGTCGTTCGAGGTGATCGGCGCCGACGGCGCCTTCATGGTTCATCCGGAGACGACGCCCCCGAGGATGCGCGTCCACATGCGGAAAGCGCAAGGCCCCTACCAGGCAGGTTGGCAGGACATCACGCTGCCTCCTCAGCCGCGCTTTATCGGAGACTTCGCCGAGCTCGCGCGCGCGATTCAAAGCGGGCAGCCGCTCAAGCACTCCTACGAACATGAGCTGCTGTTGCACGAAACGCTGTTGCGAGCGTCCGGGGAAATCGCCTAGCGGCGCATGAGCTGCGGCGAGAGGCGTTCCTCCGTGCTTTGTCAACCTGCGTGGCCGCGAAATCCTTGCGTCCATCGCACGGGAAAACTTGCAGAGCCAGGCGCTTTTCGTCGCGCCCTTTGCGTCGCGCCTTGATCTGCCCGGCTCACGGGTATACGATGGCGATGAGATCTCTGGAGGTTCCTCGATGGATCGACGCATGTTCTTAGCCACGACTCCGGCCGTGCTGGGCGCGGGTATTCTCTCAGCGGCCGACACCGCTCCCAAAGCACCCCCGGTCACTCGCCCGCGCGCCACTTCCGGCGACGCGATCGAACCCGATTGGCAACAGCGCATCAAGGTCACGGTGGGTCCGGACAAAGCCGACCTCGCCGGCAGGGACCATCGCGTCATCCAGGCCGCGGTCGACTACGTGGCCGGCCTGGGCGGCGGCACGGTGCACATTCTGCCGGGCACGTATCGCTTCCGGAACGCCGTTCAATTGCGCTCCGGCGTTCGCATCGCCGGCAGCGGGCTCGACTCGGTCTGCATCAAGGAACCGTCCATCAAGACACCGCTTCTCGAGAATTCCGACTGGTACGATCAGGAAGTCACGCTGAGCAACGCCAAGGGCTTCGAAGTCGGCGATGGCATCGTTCTGCGCACGCGGAATCCGAACAACGGAAGCTTCGACACCTACAAGCGCACGCTGGTCGCCCGCAGCGGAAATCGTTTCAAGCTCAACCAGATGCTGGTCGAGAATTTCTGGACCAAAGGAAACGCGAGCGTCGCGACGCTGTGCGCGCTCTTCGACGGATACCGCGTGTCCGATATCGCGATCGAGAACATCTGCCTCGACGGCAACCGCGCGAACAACGAGTTCCTGAACGGCAACTACGTGGGCTGCATTTTCCTGCGCGAGAGCAACCGCATTCAGATGCGGCGAGTGATCGCGCGGAACTACAACGGCGACGGCATCAGTTGGCAGGTCTGCCACGATGTGCGCGCGGAGGACTGTCACAGTCACGACAACGCTGGATTCGGTCTCCATCCGGGTTCGGGTTCGCAGCGCCCCGTCGTGACCGGCTGCAAACTGGAGCGGAACGACATCGGATTCTTCTTTTGTTGGGGAGTCAAATGGGGCCTGGTGGAGAAGAACACGATGGCGGACAACAAACGCTTCGGCGTATCCATCGGCCACAACGATACAGACAACGTGGTCCGCAACAACGAAGTGCTGCGGAGTGGCAAGACCGGCATCTTTCTGCGGCAGGAGCACGGCCCAACCTTTGCGCCGAGCCGCAATCACATTGAAGCCAACCGCGTAGTGGATAGCGGCGCCGAAGACGGAGTCGCGGTCGACATCGAAGGTGTGACCGAGTCGGTAACGCTGAAGCGCAATATTCTGTCCGAGACGCGCCAGCCTGCCAGCCGTATCGGCGTCCGTATCAGCAAGGAAGCCAAGCGCATCGAACTGGCGGAGAACCGCATCGACGGATTCTCAACTCCGGTGATGGATCTCGGGAAGTAGGATCACGCATCGGCATTGCGCGCCAAAGCGCCCCGATAAAGCTCGCTCGCGTTGCCGCCGGTGATGGAGCGCTCAAGGTCCGGCGACAGCCCCGCCTCCTTCAGCTTCAACCGGGCCGCCTCGAAATAGAACAGGGGCGCGAACGAGCCGAACACCACGCGTCGCTCGCCGGCCGCCTTCACCAGTCGCGCTACCGCATACGGACTTTCCTGCATCGCGAAATCGAAGTACACGCCTGGCGGATTCGCCGCGCGGCCAGCGTTCAGCAGCATCAGTTTCAGTTGCGGCAGGTCTTTGACGATTGCCGCCAGCGGCGCGGGATCAACGGGCGGAACGCGTATCAGCGGATGCTGCGTGCGCTCGTCCTCCATCGCCAGCGCGATCTGCACAATCAGCCTGCGCTTCGCCGCATTCCCGAGAATCTCGGCGGCGACCGGATCCTGCAGCCGGTAGCCGTGATAGTTAGGATGCAGGCGGATGCCGGGCATGCGATGGACTTCGTGGATGCGACGGAGGTCTTCCTGCCAATCGGGCAACATCGGGTTCAGCGAGCCGAACGGCACAAGCAGATCCTGCCCGGCCAGCGCGCAATCCTCCGCCAGCCGCACGTTGACCGCGCTGATGTCCTTGTGCAGCAAGCCGTCGAAACTGCCGGCCCACGCCTGCGTGACGCCGTGCTTCCGCAGCAGCGCGACGAGTTCCGCCGGCGTGTCGCCGCGAACTCGCCGGAAAGGCCAGCGCGAAAGGTACACGTTCACGTCGATCACACGCGCACACCCTTCGCCTGCAGTATCGGCATCATCATGCGTTTTAGATTCTCGCCTAGAATCGCGCGCCGCGCCTCCTCGGAAATGCCGGCTCCCAGCACCTTCCCGAGCTGCGATCCGAAACTGCGGCCGCCGACGTCGCTGCCGTAGATCACACGGTCCGCGCCCGCTTCGCGCACCGCCATCTCGACGAAGCCCGCGGTCGGATTCGAGCCGGCCAGATCGAGCGAGACATTCTTCAGCCCGCGCACCACACGAGCCCCGCGCTCCCAGTCTCCTCCGGTATGGCCGCAAATGAGTGGCACGCTTGGATGACGCCGCGCCAGCGCCGCCACGTCGAACGGAGTCGACTCCCCTCTCAGATTCCCGTCCACCTTCAACCACGTGTGCTGGAAGATGACCGCCCGCAGCGCAGCGGCGCGTTCGACCATGGCATCGACCTCCGGCGCGTCCGCCCGCTTCGCCACCCATAGCTTGACGCCGACCATTGGTCCGTCGCGCACGCACCGATCCAACTCCCGCAAACTGAACTCGAGGTGATTGGGATTGAGATAGACAAATCCGAACGCGCGATGATGCCAGTGGCTGATTGCCTGCAGCACCTGGTCGT
>JBOGMR010000068.1:0-4059 GCA_050746825.1 Bryobacteraceae bacterium
TTGCTGCTGAATACCTTACGACGCCGAACCGCCTGAAGGAACTTACTGCGGAGTTGCGCAAGCTCGAGCCGTCCCATTCAGGTCCCTGGCATTTCCAGGCGGTCCTGCGGACCGAAGTTCACGACAAAGTGCCAACCAAGGCAGTATTGATTGGCCTGAAAGTTACGAAGGACTGACCGATTCCGCTTCGGTTGCGCATTGCCATTCACCGAAGGCCAAAATCCGAGCTTTGAGTTTCCTCACCAGCGGCGACGGAGAAGGCGCCCGGCAGTTCGATCCGGTGAGCGTTGTGAACCAGACGATCGAGGATGCCGTCAGCTACGGTGCGGTCGCCGATTTGCTCATGCCAGCGCGCCACCGGTAGCTGCGAGGTGAGGATCAGCGAGCGCTTTGGTAACGGTCTTCGCAGATCTCCCAGAAATCGCGGCGCTCGGGTTCACTTAATGGCGCGCTTTTTCGACCGGTCAGGCATGGCTGACTCCAGTATGGCAAGCGCGGGGCCGAAGTCGAGTTCAAGAAAAATCAAACTAACAGCCCGTGGTAAAAACCGCTCCCTCACGGTCGCGGCTCTGCAACGTGGTCATTCTACTGAGCCGCGCGCGTAAGCAAGGGGTCTTTCGGGATTTCTACCACGGGCTGCTAATCTAAGGCTGTTGACAGCGGATCGTATACCTGCTCGTTCCTTTGAAAAGCTTGGAGTTGTTGATATTCCGGATGAATCGATGTTTCGCGTAGGGGCCATCGGCGGCGGCGATGTTCAGGACGTACGCAAATTGTTTGAGTCGCGCGCTTTTCCCGCTGTCCTCTATCGGGTTATTGACCTCATTGAGGAGGGCTCCGATCGCCAACCCGATGGCACTCTGCAGGCGCCAACGCTCACGAAATCCCGAAGAAGAAGTAGAACCCATCTGAGTTGGTAGTTTGTGCTTTGTCTGGTGGTCGCGGAGTATCTCAAATCTCCTGTTAAGCCCGTCGTCGACAGTTTTTTGCGTGCAGTACCGGGGACTGAAAAGCGCGGCGCCCAAGATGCGATTCAAAACGCGTTTCTGCGGAGTCACAGCGCGCCCGACGAGGAGCTTTTCGGCTTGCTCCCTAGTGCAAGCACGGCAGCGTTCGCTCTGTGGCAGCGTCACGCGCGTGGAAAGCGGGATGCAGTTTGACGCTGCACCCACTTTGGTCGCGCAGTTTATGCTTCGATCCGGCGACTTTGCCAAAGAGGACGGCACGTGATAGAAATTCATCCAGAATGCCTGGCCCAGCGTGAGAGAGTGCTCGAGCGTCTCGCCGTCGACAAACATCATGTTGGTGCACCCCAGCCCCTTGATGCCATTGACGTGCCCCTGCTCGTACTCATTCTTGTGATCGCCGTCCTGCAGACCCAGCGAATGGGCGATCTCATGTGCGAGGTCGCCGAGAAGACCGATGCCATTGGTGAAGATGACGGGAACGTCGCGACAGGCGCTATATGGGCCGCTGCCGTAGAAGATGTTGAGCACCTTAGGGTCAAAGACGGGGTGATCCTTGGCCTCGTCGCAGTCGCCCTGCTTCTTGAGGTTTCCGCCGGGCAAATCTCGAATATGGGCGCCGGTCAGTTCCAGCGTCAGGCCGGTTCCGTTCTCGTTGAATACCCAATCGGCATTCACGATTTCATCGCGGACGGCGCGATCGAATTCTTCGCGGGTTGATTCATCGGAATGCGCTAACCATACATGCACGACGACTTTCTTTCGCGGCTTGAGCTCGACATCGAGGGTACGGCTGGAGTTCTTGCAGAGTTCGTCCAGGCCGAAAGCCTTGACCTCGTGTCCGCGAGAGAAAATCGCCAGGCGCGTCACATGGTCCGCGCCGGGGCATTTCCAGCAGGCCGAGTCAATTTTGGCGGGCATCGAGAGGCGGCCGGAAAAATCGGTCTTCCCAGTCAGGGTATGGTCACATTTCGGGCCGGCAGCTCCCGCGAAAACAACGGTTGCGGCATCCCGCGTCTCGAGATTCTTGACGTGAATCGACTCCGGCAGCTCTGCCCATGCGAAAGACCCGAAGATCAGCGCGAGCCCTGACGGCCAAAACGTTTTCACGGCCTTAATTAAGTTCAGCACTCGATGTGCCAGTCCTCGTGAAGGCTGAACACGGTGGCCGGGAGATCAAATTTGAGACTGATGCCGCGGGCGTACATTGGAAGACTATCACTGAAGGTGCCTCGGGCCTGGATCGGGAGGTTCTGTTTGATTTTGAGCCGCTTCACCTGTCCTCTTTTTAATGTAAAAATTGGCAGCGGCGGAATGCTCGATGCGACGAATATCTTCTTCGGGTCCGCGCGACGGCCTGTCTTCCTACTAAAGAAAGATACGCGGATATCACCTGTATTCGCCGGATCGCCCTTGAGGACGATTTCCCTCTGTCGGGCCAACACCCGAAGCTCCGGCGGGCTCTTTTTTACCTGACCGGGTCTCAGCGTCAATGTCATAACGTTACCTGTTGGTAGTGGTGGTGGCATAGCTCCGCTCCTTTTTAGCGAAATATTACTTGTTGTTGCCTCGAACGCCCGCAGGTTCCTGGACAGTACGTAGTGCGGGGCTCCGCAACAATGTCTTTAGATCGTACCCGGCGGCGATCAACTGTTTTACCAGATCGGCTGCGAGCTCCCGATCCCCGCGAATGGCGTACGCCTCAGCTACGCGAGCGCGGATAGATAAGTCGGCTGGGGCAAGCCGCAGCGCGACCTGCAGCGGTTCCCGATAGCCGGCGCGGCCCAGCAGCGCGCGGTATAGGCCTAAGTAACTGTGCAGGTCTCCCCGGTTGGGATTCACCAGGATCTCCGAGGTGATGAGGTTGACGGCCTTGTCAAACGCCTGTCGAGCTTTTTCCTCCTGGCCAGCCGCCTTGTATGTGGCGCCGAGATTACCCCACCACAAATAACTACGGTGGTGCAAGTCGACTCGATGATAAAACTCAATCGCTCGATCGAACTGACCTCGCTCATGGTAGACCTTCGCGAGATTTGTGATGGTGCTGATCCGGTTCGGGTCCAATTCGAGCGCCCGCAAAAAGGATTTTTCCGCGGCTTCCAAGTTGCCGCTCGCGGCTTGGACAACACCGAGATTACTATAACCCTGTGCATTATCCGGGCTGAGCTCGACAACTTTGCTGTATTGGGCCGTATTGGGCCATCGCCTTGCTGTACTCGCGGCGCTGATAGTAGAAGAAGCCGAGTTGCTTGTAACTCGTCCAGTCGCCGCGCCGAAGCGCGATAGCCCGCAAATAAGTAGCCTCGGCGCGCTTGTCGTCGTTTAACTTCGAGTACGCATTCGCGAGTCCCTGATACGCTTCGTTGTTGCGGGTGTCGAGGCTCGTAGCTTTTTCGAAGTCTCGCTTGGCCTCCTCATAGCGCCCGGTCCCAAGGTGAATCCGGCCCAGGCTGATGTTGGTTTCCGCCAAATTGGGATTCAGCGCCATGCCCTGCTCGCCGCTTTTTAACGCCACTTCCACCAGCTTCGGGTCGCGCGTAAGCTCGAATTTATATAGATACGCCTCGCCCAGCCGCGAGTGCGCCAGCGCGTACTTCGGGTCGAGCTCCAGCGCTCTCTTGAGCAGTGTGATTGCGCTTTCGATGCTTTGGAGCTGGTCGCTGCGCTGGAGGTAGCCCCGGGCCTGCAGGTAGAATTCATACGCGCCCGGCGCTATCGGGCTCATTTCCTGCTGCTCGCGCGCATACTTCGGCTGCAAGCGCACGTTCAGCACATTCGCCAGACGCGTAACAGCCGCATCCTGGAGGCGCAGCACATTCGAGCGCTGGTCGTCGAGCACAATCGTCTCCACCTGACGCATCTCATCCGCGTTGATCAAAGTGAGCGTCAGCCGAATGCGATCGCCCTGGCCCTGCACCGTGCCCTCAACGACTGAGGTCACACGGAATTTGTTTTTGGCGTCGGCGGCGGTTTTGGCGTCCTGCGATCGCACTTCGCTCGCCGGCACTACCAGCAGGGGCGACTTCGAGTCCTCGAATTGCGACAACCTGCCGGTAATCGTTTCCATCAATCCCGCAGCGAACACGCGCAACTC
>JBOGMR010000069.1:0-5330 GCA_050746825.1 Bryobacteraceae bacterium
GGCTTGAGTAGGCCCAGGGATACGTGAAATGCCTGGGCAGAAACTCACTACGTCCGGGGTATGGGAGCGTGAGGGACTGCCGTGCTCTCGGCCAGAACTCTACTCAGCTCGTTCTGATGAATGGGCTTTGACAGGTAGGCGTCCATCCCGGCCTGAATGCACCTGTCGCGGTCGCCAGCCATGGCGTGCGCGGTAAGGGCAATGATGGGAATGCGCTTGCCTCCCGCGCTTTCCTTCTGCCGGATTGCGGCTGTCGCCTCGTAGCCGTCCATCCGGGGCATCTGAACGTCCATCAGGACCACGTCGAAGCCGCCTCCAAACTTTTCGACCGCGTCCAGGCCGTCGAAAGCAAGCGTCACACTGTGTCCCAGTTTTTCCAGCAGCCGGCGGGCGACCTTCTGGTTCACCGCGTTATCTTCGACCAGCAGCACCCGCAAGCTCGCGGCTGAGGCGGTCGACGTGGCCGGGACTGGTTTTCCGGGCGGCTTTCCAACTCCGAACGTCGCCGTGAAGTGGAAGGCGCTACCGGTAACCTGCCTGCCGGTTTCACTGCTATGCCATGGGCTTTCGACCCGGATCTCGCCGTTCATGAGGCGGACGAGCTGAGAAGTAATCGCGAGGCCGAGGCCAGTGCCCCCGTGGCTGCGGGTTGTCGAGGAGTCGGCTTGCTCGAAGGGCGCAAAGATCACTGCTTGCTTGTCGAGAGGGATGCCGCTGCCCGTGTCCGTGACCCGGAACTCCAGCGTAACGTTCGAGGCCCTCGGCGAGTGAGCCGAAACCTCAACCGAAATCTCACCGCGATCCGTAAACTTGATCGCGTTGCCGATCAGGTTGAGCAGAATCTGCCGGAGCCTGAGATCGTCGCCGGTGAGGAACGCGGGCGCCTCGCGCGCGATCCGGCAATTGAGAATGAGGTTCTTTTCTTTCGCGCGCCCCCGGACTGTGCGCAACGCCTCCTCCACACAGTCCCTCAAGTCGAAGTCAACCGGCGACAGCTTGAGCTTGCCCGCCTCCACTTTCGAGACATCGAGAATATCGTTGAGCAGACCGAGCAACGATTCGGAGGATTTCTGGACGGTCTTAAGCTGCTCACGCTGGTCCTCGTCGGTGGCGACCTCCGCGGCCAGCGCCGACATGCCGATGATCGCGTTCATCGGCGTGCGGATTTCGTGGCTCATGTTTGCCAAAAACTCGCTCTTGCAGCGGCTCGCGGATTCGGCCGCCAGCTTGGCCCGTTTCAGCTCCCGGTATTGCGCCGCCGCGAGGAAGAGAAGGACCGCGATGGCTGACAGACTGGCGCCGGCAATCACGAAGAATCCCGACTCTCTGTACCAGGGCAGGACCACCCGGAACCCGAACGGCGCCGAGGGCGGGCCCACATTGCCGTTGCGGTCCATCGCCCGGACCTCGAAGGTGTGTGGGCCATGCTTCAATCCCTGAAACGACGCCGTGGCCGCCGAACTGAATTCGCTCCAGTCGCCGCCATCGAGACGGGACGCAAACAGCAGCCGCTCGGGCAGGGTGTATGTCCATTTGTCCACGCCCGAGTACACCAGCTTCACATGGCCGTCAGGCGGTGATTCGCGCAGATTGCCTGCTGCCGGGATGGCGCTTTGAGGCGGCTCCGTATCGGCTTCAGGGTGGTACAAGCTGAGGCCCCGGCTCGTTCCCGCCCAGATTCGGCCGCGGCTGTCCTCGTACACTTCCAGGCTGATCTCCGACGGCAAGCCGTCCTCCTGGCCATTCGCGATCCAGGCGCCGTTCTGACGGCGGAGCACACCCATACCGGTAGCGAACCAAATCGTCCCGGTCCGCGCCTTGACAATGCTTCGGACTGAGTCGATTCCATTTTGCAATACGGTCCATCGCCTGCCATCGTACTCGGCCAGCACATCCCGTCCCCCGGCAATCAGCCGGCCCGGTGTGTGCTCCAGCATTGTGAACACCGCGGTCTCGGGGTACCCGCTCGCAGGCCCAAACGCTTCGAGCTTTCCACCGCGATAAATACCGCCGCCATGATTGCTGGTGCCCACCCACAGCGCGCCATCCGCGGCTTCATGAACTACGCGAGCCCTCTTGCAGATCTCTTCGATACCCGTCACGGCCTGAGGGCGAAACGAGGCTCCATCGAAGACCTCCAGTTGGCAGGGCTCCAGCGTTCGGACCGTCATTGTGCCGTCGCTCCGCCGCCAAGCCAGGTTCATCTCATGCCGCTCGGGATGGACCACTGTTCGAAAGCGCTTCGTCTTCGGATCGAACAGCAGCAGGCGGTCAATCTTCCCGCCCTCGATGGCGGAGAGGGCGAGGCGACCGTCGGGCAGGGCTGTCAAGCTCTCCGTCTGAAAGTTGCTGGTGCGGTAATCTCGCGGCAGGGGATGCACCCTCCACGTCTCGCCGTCGAGCTCGAGCAGCGAATCGGAGGCGGCAAACCACAGACGGCCGCGCTGATCCTCGATAATCGCGTTCACGGATTGGTCGACATGCCGAACAGCCGCGGGCGTTCTCCAAAGGGGTGGAGCGTAACGCGCGGCGCCGTGAGACGTGGCCAGCCAGAACACGCCGCCGGGCTCGGTGGCCACGTCATACACGACCCCGCTCAGGGGGCCGCGGCGATCGACTGCCACTCTGCGGCCGGCTTCTTCTCTGTATAGGGAGGCCCCCTCGGCAAGCCAGAGACTTCCGTCTGCCCCCCGCCACGCCCGGACCTCGCGGTTCGCCGACGCGACGATCTCCAGCTGGCTGCCCTGCCAACGTATCGCGGTTTTGTTTGCACTCCCGCGCCGTTCCGCTGTGGCGAACAGTTCTCCGTCCGCGCCGGGCGTTGGATGGTTGAGATTGAACAGGCCCATCGAACGGGTGTCACGCTCGATCCAGCGATGCGCCTTCGGATCGGTGGGATGTTCCAGCCTCCCGGCGCCGTCGCGTCCGGTGATCCAAATTTCTCCGCGCCAACCGGGCGCCATCCGGGTGAAAGGACCGATCGCGGTTCGCTCACTTGGCTGCACAATCGTCCACGAGCGAGAATCGCTCTGATAGAGGGCCAACCGGTCGGTGAACAGCACCCACACGCGATTCCCGGCGGCCGGAATCGCCATCAGCATCTGCCCTCGAGTAGACTCAGTGGCATGGATGATCCAGCGCTGGTTGCGGTACTGTTTGAGCGAGCCGTCTTCGACCGTCCAGAGGTCGCCCGCCGCGTTGCCGTAGACCCGGGCGAGCACATTCCAGTTGACGCCGCTGGCGGTGCGGGGCTCCGGCACCGGCGTGATGGAATAGCCGTTCAGGGCTATCATCGATTTGACATTGCCGCAGCGGACCCAAGCGCCGTGAGCGGGGTCCGAGCCGATCACGCGGCTGTAGGATTCCGGCAGGCCGTCGCGCGCGGTCCAAAACCGCCAACCTGGTTCAACCTGGCTGAAGATCGGCAGGGCAGCCATGAGCATCAGCAGCGTCCGGCTTGCCCCCGCCAAGGAGTTTGACATAGAGGCGAACGGCATCCCGCCCGCTTATCCTTTTATCGGAGTATCTTTTGCTTTGCTTTAGGCCGCGGTTTCCCGGCGCAGAACCACGGCCGTAAGAAGGGGTGAAAGAATCGATTTGGGCCACGAATGCAACAGCCAGGGACACCCGCAAGTCATCGCGTTCCATTCGTGCGCATTCAGGATATCCGCACGGCTTGAACACGGGACTGCCACGGTCAGAGACCGGCTGTGCTAACGTGGCAGTTTCCCATGGCGCCCTTCCGGCTCGACAATAAGGTAGCGCTGATCACTGGCGGCGCGAGCGGCATTGGTGAAGCGACCTCCATCGCGATGACCGAGGCAGGGGCGTCGGTGATCATCGTTGACATCGATGGCCGGCGCGCCGCGGAATTGCAAAAGACGCTGCCGCGTTCGCGGGCGGCCGTGCTCGATATTACCGACGAGGCCGCCGTCATGGCCGCGATGAACGGCATTGAGCGCCTGGATATTCTGGTCAACAATGCCGGGATCGGGTTGGTGGGCGGGATCGAAGAGACCTTGCTTGCCGATTTTCAGCGGCTCTTCCGGGTCAACGTTGACGGGATGTTCCTGGTGACCAAGCACGCCATGCCGAAGCTGATCGCGTCGCGCGGTGTGATCACCAACATCGGCTCGGTGGCCGGTCTGGTGGGAATCAAACGCCGGTTGGCTTATTGCGCCACCAAGGGCGCGGTGGTCGCAATGACGCGGCAGCTTGCGGTCGAATATCCGGCGCAGGTGCGCGTCAACTGCATTTGCCCCGGCACGGTCGACTCGCCGTTCGTCGAAGGGTACCTCGAGAAGTATCACAGCCACGAGAAACAGAAGGTGCGCGAGGAGCTGAGCGCGCGGCAGCCGATCGGGAGGTTGGGGCGTCCGGAGGAGGTGGCGCACCTGGCGCTGTACCTGGCGTCGGACGAGGCGGCGTTCGTGACAGGCTCGGTGATCGCGATCGACGGCGGCTGGACGGCGGCATAGCGCTCTGCGGCGTTAGAATAACGTCATGGCGTCTTCAGCCATCGCTTCCGGGAAACCCGGCGCACTGACGATCCTCACCGAGGACGAGAAGCTGTTTCAGTCCAGTGTGAGGCGGTTCGCGCGGGAACAGATCGGTCCTTTCGTGCGGGAGATGGACGAGGCGGGCGTGTTCCGCAAGGACATCATCGGCCAGTTCTTCGAACAGGGGCTGATGGGGATCGAGATTCCAGAAGAGTACGGCGGGCAAGGCGGCGCCTTTTTCGAGTGCGTGCTGGCGGTGGAAGAGCTGTCGGCGGTGGATCCGTCGGCAGGCGTGATCGTGGACGTGCAGAACACGATCGTCAACAACGCGATCCTGCGCTGGGCGAACGCCGATCAGAAGCGGCGCTACCTGCCGCGGCTGGCGAGCGACACGGTGGCGTCGTACGCACTGTCGGAAGCCGGCTCGGGCTCGGACGCATTCGCGCTCGCGACCCGCGCCGAGGATCGAGGCGATCACTACGCGATCAACGGGCGCAAGCTCTGGATCACCAATGCGGCCGAGGCCGGACTTTATCTGTTGTTCGCCAACGTCAATCCGGAAGCCGGCTATCGCGGGATCACGGCGTTCCTGATTGAACGCGAATTTCCCGGGTTTTCGGTCGGCAAGAAGGAGGACAAACTCGGGATCCGCGCCTCGTCGACTTGCGAGCTGATCCTCGACAATTGCCGGGTCCCGAAAGCCAACGTGATGGGCGAAGTGGGCAAAGGCTACAAGATCGCAATTGAGACGCTGAACGAAGGGCGCATCGCGATCGGGGCGCAGATGATTGGCCTCGCGCGCGGCGCGCTCGACCACGCCATCGCTTATTC
>JBOGMR010000070.1:0-5809 GCA_050746825.1 Bryobacteraceae bacterium
C
The DNA here is from genome assembly GCA_050746825.1 of Bryobacteraceae bacterium. GTDB lineage: Bacteria > Acidobacteriota > Terriglobia > Bryobacterales > Bryobacteraceae > JBOGMR01. Next base: position 2 of record JBOGMR010000070.1, read on the forward strand.
CTTCGCGGACCGCGATGGCGGGCTCTGGCTGGCCCTCGATTCCGGCATCTCTCGTGTGGAAGCCGGCGCGGCGCTCTCCATTTTCGCCGAAGGCTCCGGACTCAAAGGCGCCGTCCAGTCCGTCGCCAGGCACAAGGACGTCCTCTACGCCGCCACGGACTATGGTCTGTTCCGCCTCCGTCCCGCGACGGCTCACGCGCCGGCCGTCTTCGTCCCATTGAAAGATCTCAAGCAAACCGTATGGTGCCTGCTCTCGACTGAGACCGGACTGCTCGCAGGCGGCGTGGACGGCGTATACCTTGTGGACGGCGAACGCTCGCGCCTTATCTACACCGACGACGAAGTGTATTTCCTGAAGAGGCGGCTTACGCATCCTGAGTTGATCTTTGCCGGCGGTGCAGGCGGTTTGTCCGCACTTTATCAGGAGCGGGGCCAGTGGACTGGTATTCCCGTCGACGGCATCGGCGCAGACGATGGCCTGCGCGAGTTGACGGACACGCCGGACGGCACGATTTGGATGGGCACCGAGTACTCCAGCGTCATCCGATGGCCGGCAGGCCCGGCGCGCATCGAAGTTCTTAGTCAAAAGCACGGCCTCCCCGAAAGCTGGGTCAAGCCTTTCTTCGTCGCGGACCGGTTAGTTTTCGGGACTCGCAAGGGTCTGTTTCGCTTCGACGAGACGGCGCGTCGTTTTGTGCCTGAGCCTTTCTTCGGGGCCCGGTTCGCCGACGGATCGCGGGAGATCCACGCTCTGGCAGAGGACGCTCGCGGCAACCTTTGGATCGCGACCAGCGAAGAAAACGTGCGGCTCCGGCGCGCCGGCTCCGGCTACGAAACCGATTTCGGTCCCCTGGGACTCACGGCCGGCAGCCTCGCCGAGAACATCCACATCGACCGTGACGGAGCAGCAGTGTGGGTCGGCACTCTCGAAGGCGTCATCCGATACGACCCTTCGGCCCCCAGTCCCCCCACCGCCGGGTTTCGTACGATTTTGCGCGGCGTCGACTCGCCTTCCGGCCCAGCATCGCTCGCCGGTTCCGCCGCGCCCGTGCTGTCGCTTTCGCGTGGAGCCCTCCGCCTCAGTTACGCCTCGCCGGCATACAGTGACAGCGCGCGCAATGAGTATCAAGTCTTCCTGGCGGGCTTCGACAGGGAACTCTCTTCCTGGACACGTGACACCACCAAGGAATACACCAACCTACCTGGCGGCCGGTACGAATTTCGCGTAAAGTCGCGCGACGTGTATGGGCGCATCGGCGAAGAGGCTCGTTTTCCCTTCACAGTTTCGCAACCGTGGTATCGGACCTGGTGGGCGATTGGCCTGGCGCTGGCAGCTTGCTGCGCAGTGCTGTACGCCGCCGGCCGCGGGCGCGTACATTTGCTTGAGGCGCGCAACCGCAGGCTCGAAGCCGTCGTTGCCCGGCGCACCCTCGAACTCAGTCACAAGAACGAAGAGCTGGTGATGCTCAACCAGGAAAAGAACGAATTCCTGGGCATGGCGGCGCACGATCTCAAGAATCCGCTCTCGGCCATTCGCGGCTATGCCGAGGAGATCCTCGAGGATCACGAAGCGATGTCCGCCGGGGAGAAACTCGAGTATGTCGGCTCGATGCACAAGGCAGCCGGGCGCATGATCGACCTGGTGACCAACCTGCTCGACGTGAACCGCATCGAACGGGGAGCGCTTGAACTGCTGATTGAACCGTTCGATCTCGCCGATGCTGCCGCGCGCACTGTGAAGGCTTACGAATTGCGGGCCCAAGCCAAGCAAATCCGGCTGCACTTCGAAGCGCTGGTTAGTCCGGCGATAGTCATGGCCGATCCACGCTACGTCCTGCAAGTGCTCGACAACCTGATTTCCAATGCCGTCAAGTATTCGCCGCAAGGGAGAGAGGTTCACGTCCGCGTTCGCGCGGAGACCGGCGGCGTACTCGCGGAGGTCCGCGATCAGGGGCCCGGCCTCACGCCCGAGGATCAGTGCAAGCTATTCCAGAAATTTCAGCGCCTTTCCGCGAAGCCAACCGCCGGGGAAAGCTCCACGGGCCTTGGGCTCACAATCGTCAAGCGCCTTGTCGAGGCGATGAAGGGACGCGTCTGGTGCGAAAGCGCACCGGGGCAAGGCGCAGCATTCTATGTCGAGCTGCCCACCGTGGCGTGCTCTTGACCTAATCCATCCGTACCGCGTTGCCGCAACGAACCTGCTATATTCTCGTTTGATGTACGGGCTGATCGACCCATGAGGAACCCCGCATGAACCGGCGACAGTTTCTAGGCGTCGCGGCGATGGCGGCGGGAAGCGGGGCGGCGCAATCGCTCCCCGGCGTTCAGCCCATCACCGAAACGGAGCGGGCTGCGCGCATTGAAAAAGCTCGCCGGCTCATGCGCCAGCACAAGCTCGATGCCATTTTTCTCGAGCCGGGTTCGACCCTCTTCTACTACACCGGCCGGCCTGCCGGCTCGGACGAGCGCATCCTGGGCTGGGTTCTGCCCGCAAAAGGCGAGCCCGCGTGGACGAGCCCGGACCTCCAGCCTGCGCAGGTGTTCAAAGACCGCGGCGTTTCGACCGGCCGCATTGGAATCGAGGAGCAGGTCCGCTTCTTCGTCTTCGACGGCATTCGCAAGCAGGCTCCTGCGCTCGAGTACGCGAGCGCGACTCCTGTGACGGCGGGCTGCCGGATGATCAAATCGCCCGCGGAGATCGCGCTGATGCAGCGCGCGAACGACATCACGATTGCCGCGTTTCGCTTCGCCCTCGCGAAACTCCGCGAACCCATGACTCAGGCAGAACTTCGCGCGGACATCGCGGCCGGCTATCGCGAGCAGGGCCTGCCGGGCGGAGGCGCGCTGATCGGCTTCGGCAAAGCGAGCGCGTTCCCGCACGGCTCCGTGCAACCGCAGTTGTTGCACGAAGGTGACATCGTGCTGATTGACGGCGGTTGCAGCATCGAAGGCTATCAATCCGACATCACGCGCACCACCGTCTTCGGCAAAGCCACCGCACGGCAGAAACAGATCTGGGATCTCGAGCGCAAGGCCCAGGACGCCGCATTCGCCGCGGCGAGAACCGGCGCCACTTGCGAGTCCGTCGATGCCGCCGCGCGGAAAGTGATCACCGATGCAGGCTTCGGACCCGATTACAAAGTCCCCGGACTGCCGCACCGCACCGGACACGGCATCGGTCTCGACGGCCACGAATGGACCAACCTGGTACGCGGCAACAAGACGCGACTGGCGCCGGGCATGTGTTTCAGCGATGAGCCGATGATCGCCATCTACGGCGAGTTCGGCATTCGACTCGAGGACTGCTTCTACATGGCCGAAGGCGGCCCGCGCTTTTTCACGAAACAGAGCCTCTCGATCGATCAGCCTTTCGGATAAGAGACGCGATGCCGCAACCCGAACAGCCCATCCTAAAGGCGCAGGCCGCCATGAAGTCTGCCGGGATCAAAGCCATCATCCTCGAACCCGGCCCGGCCATGCTGCGCCTCACCGGCGTGCGATGGGGCCGAAGCGAACGCACGTTCGCGGTGGTGCTGGCGGCGGCCGGAGATCCGGCCTACGTCGTGCCCGGCTTCGAAGAGCGGCGTGCGCGGGAGTTGATCCGCGTGGGGCGCATGGTGCGGATCTGGCAGGAGGACGAGAGTCCCTTCGCACTCATCGCCGGGATCCTGAAAGAGCTTGGGGTGACTGCGGGAAAGGTAGGTGTCGAGGACACGGTCCGCTTCTTCGTATTCGATGGCGTCCGGCAACTCGCCCCGAAACTCGACTACGTCAGCGCGAGGCCCGTGCTCGACGGGCCGTAAGCCGCTTCGCCCGCTTATCCATGATGATCCACCCTCGGCCGGATCTCCTTGGCCCGAAACTCCTGCAGCAACTCCACCAGCCGCCCCACCACCGCCTCCGTGAACGACTCCCCTTTCGCTCGTGACGCCTTCGTCGGATCGCCCACCGTACCTGTCCGCGAATACCGGCTGAACCACTCCTGAAAAAATACCGGCGATGGCGCCTCCAGGTCCCAATAGAAAAACTCCGTCCTCTGGAAGCTAATGTCCCGCTCCGCCTTGTCCATCTGGACCAGATCGCCGCGCAGATAGAGCAGCACCGACGTTTCGAGCTCGCAGCCGTGCGCCATCCCGCCCGGATACTCCGACTCGCGCAGCCTGCGGAACAGCTCCTTCGGGATCAGGCTCCACCACGACACCATGGCGCAAATTGCTTCGCTTCGATTCGTGATGTTCCGCGCCGCCACGTCGAGGAACGGCACGTTGCTTCCGTGTCCATTTACCAGCAGAATTTTGCGGAATCCGTGCCGCGCCAGGCTCGTCCCAATGTCCGTCACGTAGTTGACGATCGTGGGACCCTCCACCGCGATCGTCCCTGGAAAATCCATGTGATGCTCGTTGAACGAGTAATACACCGAAGGCATCAGCACCGCTTCCTCCGGCGTTCGCTCCACGGCGCGCCGCGACATCTCGGTCGACGTCAGCACATCGGTCACCAGCGGAAGATGCGGCCCGTGCTGCTCCACAGTCCCGACCGGCAGCACCGCCACGCGATTCTGCCGCACCGCGTCGCGAATCTCCGGCCACGTGAATTCTTCATATCGGTATTTGGTCATGCCATTCGCGAGCCATTATGTCACAGGCGATACGCGATAATAGTTTGCGCGATGGCAACCATTTACGACGTGGCGAAGCGGGCGCGCGTCTCCACCTACACGGTTTCTTCCGTGCTGAACCGCTCCGCCTATGTCAGTCCCGAGCTGACCAGCCGCGTCCAGAAAGCCGTCCGCGAGCTTGACTACACCATCAACGATCTGGCGCGCAGCCTCCAGACGCGAAAGACGCGCACGGTCGGTATGCTCATCCCCGACATCGCGAATCCCTTTTACGCCAAAGTCGTCCGCGGCGTCGAGGACGTCCTGAAACGCTCCGGCTACTCGCTCATCCTCGGCAGCACCTATAACGACGGGGCCGAGCAGTCGCGCTACCTCACCGTCTTCCGCTCGAAGCAAGTAGATGGGCTTCTGCTTTTCGTCGCGCCCGGTGACTCCACCGACATTCGCAACATGGTGCGTGCCAAGAAGCCCGTTGTCTTTGTCGGCCGCCTGCCGGTGGGATTCAGCGCCGACAGCGTCACGCCCGACCACGCCAAGGGTACGCGCCTGGCCGTCGAGCATCTCATCGCGAAAGGCTACCGCCGCATCGGTCTCATCACCGGCCATCTCGCGCTGACCACCGGCTCGGATCGTGTGGCCGGCTGGCGCCGCGCGCTCAAGAAGGCCGGTCTGCCCGCCGGTCCGGAACTCGTGGGCGAAGGCGACTGGACCTCCGAATCCGGCTATCGCGAGGCGATGCGGCTTCTTCGATCCGAGCCGCGTCCCGACGCCCTGTTCGCGGCCAACTGTCTGATGATGACCGGTGCCCTGCAAGCGCTCAAGGAACTCGGCCTCGCCTGTCCCGCCGGCGTTGCCGTTATGAGCTCGGATGACTCCGACTGGCTCGACGTCTTCGAGCCACGCATCTCCACCGTCCTCCAGCCCAGCTACTCGATGGGCGAAAAAGCCGCCGAACTGCTGCTGAAGCGCGTGAAAAGCCCGGGCCGCAAATACGAAAAAATCATCCTCGAACCCGAGCTGAAAATCCGCGATTAGAGCCGCGGCCGCCGGCGTTGGAGGCCGACGCCCGCCGGCTACCGGTCCGCCCCGCTGCCTTTCAATATCTTCCCTGGCCGCTCCGAGGTGATCTTCCCGTCCAGCAGAATCGGTTTGCCGCTCACGAGCACATGGCGCACGCCTTCGGCGTACTG
>JBOGMR010000071.1:0-11915 GCA_050746825.1 Bryobacteraceae bacterium
AAGGTATTCCGATCTCTCTACTTTCCAGACCTGCTTACCGCTCAGTCCGTCGACCGCCAGCAGAAACGATCCGGTGTCCTGATCGCACAGCAGCACGATTTTGCCGTCCACCAGGAGCGGTGACGCGGCCATACCGTACGGAGCGATGAACGGGCCCAGGGGATGCCGCCAGCGCTCTTCGCCGTCGGGGCCGTAGGCGACCAGGCCGAATTCGTCGAAGAACGCGTAGACATTTTTGCCGTCGGTAACCGGCGTGGGCGACGCCGGCGTGTTTCTCACGCGCAGCTTGATCGAGTGGTTGCGCGTCACCTCGCGGCGCCAGAGAATTTTTCCGGTTTCGCGGTCGAGACTGAACGTGATCAGCTTGTCGCCTTCCGAGCCGGTGAGGAAAATGCGGTCCGCGGTCAGAGCCGGCGAAGAGTGCCCGGCCGGAAGCGCGGTTTTCCAGACCACGTTCTCCTCGCGCCCGACGCGTACCGGGAGCTTCGAGGCGTCGGCGACGCCGGAGGCGTTCGGTCCACGAAATCCGGGCCAGTTCACACTCGCTAGCAGAAAAAGCACGACAAAAGTTTCCACTTTTCTCTCCTGGACACCGGTACCCCAGGTCACGGCTCGAATCGAAGTAAACTACTATCTTACAGACTACTTCTGGCGGCAAACGTGAGTCCCACAACTGACCTCGACCTCGACACCAAAGTCAAAACTGCGCGCGCAGCCCTCGATGCCTGGGTTCGCGAGATGATCGAATGGCATTTCAACCCGGAGACGGGCTGCCCGTTCTGGCTGGACCGCGCCAAGACGCTGGGCTTCGATCCGCGGCGTGAAATCCGGACCTACGAAGACCTCGATCGCTTCGGCTTCTTCGAAGACGAGTGGCTGCGCGGCGGGCCCGTCGAGCGCTGGATCCCCAAGGGCCTGGCCGGCAAGCCGGTCTATGTCTTCGAGACTGGCGGCTCGACGGGCGTGCCGAAGTCACGCATCGCGATCGACGACTTCCGCATCGATTACGAAATGTTCAGCGACACGCTGCCCGGCGACGCTTTCCCGCGCGGCGCCGACTGGATTTCGATCGGACCCACCGGCCCGCGACGGCTGCGGCTCGCGGTCGAGCACCTGGCGCAGCACCGCGGCGGCATCTGCTTCATGGTCGACCTTGATCCGCGTTGGGTGATCAAGCTGATCAAGGCAGGGCGTATGCAGACCGTCGAGCTTTACAAGCGCCACGTGATCGACCAGGCGCTGACCCTGCTGCGCGCGAATCCGAATATCCACTGCCTGTTTACCACTCCCAAGCTGCTCGAAGCCCTTTGCGACAAGGTATCGCTCAAGCAAGTCGGGATTACGGGTGTTTTTTGCGGCGGCACGGAAATGACGCCGCAATTCTGCAGAAGTGCTGTCGAAGAACTGTTGGATGGCGTCTATTTCGCGCCGACGTATGGAAATACACTGATGGGCCTTGCGGTGCATAAGCCGCTTTCGAAAGACAACAATTACGCCATCATTTACTATCCGCCAAGTCCTCGGGCGATGATTGAGGTAGTGGATCCGGATAAGCCGCACCGGGTCGTGGGTCTGGGAGAGACCGGCCGGGTTCGGCTCACCACTTTGACGCGTGAGTTCTTCATGCCGCGCTTCCTCGAGCGGGACGAGGCCGAACGCGAAGCGCCGTTCGAACGCTACCCTTGGGATGGCGTGCGCAATGTCAGGCCGTTCAGCCGGTTTCAGAGCGCGGTGGTCGAGGGGGTGTATTGATTGCCCGGCACCGTCACAAAAGTTAACAAATCGCTGCTACCTTCCGCCAACCCAGCCCGTCTAAGTGGAAGACCGATCTCTACCTATCAGATCGGAACGGGGTGAATTTCAGACTAGCGCGATGAAAATCCTGTCTCTCACGGCGGGCGCGGCACAGATGTATTGCGGTAGCTGTCTGCGCGACAATGCGCTAGCCGCCGAACTCATCGCCCTGGGTCACGATGTCATCCTGCTGCCGCTCTACACTCCCACTTTAACCGACGAGCAGAACGTCAGCCGCGACAAGATCTTTTACGGCGGAATCAGCATTTATCTCGAGCAGCACATGAGGCTGTTTCGAAAGCTGCCGCGGTTTCTCGATCGCCTGTGGGATTCGAATTTTGCGTTGAAGCTCGCGACGAAGAAATCGATCCCGACATCGCCGGCCATGCTGGGCGAGTTGACGGTATCGGTGCTCAAGGGTGAGCGCGGCTTTCATGCCAAGGAGCTTTCGAAACTCATCGACTGGCTGCGCCGCGAACCGCCGCCCGATATCATCAGCCTCCCCTACGCGCTGATGCTGGGCCTTGCGCGGCCGCTCAAAGAAGCGTTGAAGCGTGCCATCTGCTGCACGCTACAGGGCGAAGACCTGTTTATCGATGGACTCCAGGAGCCGTATCGCACGCAGACGCTCGAATTAATCCGGGAGAACGTACCCTACGTGGACGCGTTTCTGCCCGTCAGCGACTGGTATCGCAGTCGCATGAGCGGCTATCTGGGCATCCCGCTGAGCAAGATGCATGTGGCGCCGATCGGGATCAATACGAAAGGCTACGAGACCGAATTTCGCTTCCATACCAATTGCTTCACGGTCGGGTATTTCGCGCGCGTCGCGCCGGAGAAGGGGCTGCACCTGCTGTGCGAAGCATACCGCCGGCTGCGGCAGCGCACGGAGTTTTCCGGGGCGACGCTCGAAGTGGCCGGGTACCTGGCGCCGGAGCATAAGCCTTATCTGCAGGGCATCGAGCGGCAAATGAAGGAATGGGGATTCAGCGCCGAATTCCAATATCGCGGCGTGCTGAACCGCCAATTGAAGATCGAGTTTTTGCGCAACCTGGATGTGCTGTCGGTGCCGAGTACGTACGATGAGCCCAAGGGCATCTACATCCTCGAAGCGCTGGCGACGGGCGTGCCGGTTGTGGTGCCGCGTCGCGGGTCGCTCACCGAGGTCGTGGAGAAGACGCAGGGCGGGATTCTATCGGAGCCGGACGATCCCGATAGCCTCGCTCAGGGAATTCTCACGATGTGGAAGAACCGGGAGCTCGCCTCCGCCATGGGCCGCCAGGGAGCGGCGGCTGTGCGGGAGCACTACAGCGCGCGCCGGATGGCCGAGCGGACGGTAGAAGTATTTACTTCGCTCGCGGGAAAATCGGAGAGCGTTGCGGCGGGACGGACTTGAAAGCTGATCCTGATGACCGCTCAGGGGCGCGGCTCAGAAATCTCATACCGGGCTGCGCGCCAGCATGGCGGTCAAAATGGACTGCTTCGCAGAACGTAGACGCACACGAGTGCGTGCGCCGTTGAAATTCAATTCCGCGAGATCTGTTCCTTCGGCGTCGACAGGTACCCGACGATGACGTCCTTCTTCACTTCGTTGACCACGAGTTCGTAGGGCTGCCGCGCTTTCGACACGATGAACTGCACCGGCTCGTTGACCGTCTTGTCCTTCTTCTCGGTCTTCTTGTCGTCGGCGTAAACTTCGATCGTGTACTTGTTGCGCTTCGGATCGGTCCTCTTGAGCAGCACGGTGATGTCGCCGACCTTCTGCGGGTCCTTGCTCTTGGCCAGGTTGAACTCGAAATAGTTGCGCTCGCCGAGACGGCGCAGCGCCGCAATCTCTTTTCCGTTGGTCGCGATGTAGCCGCTCTGCACGCCCAGGTCGCCGGTCACTCTTTTCAGATCTGCGATCGTGCGGTCCAGCTCCGATTTCGTCGAAGCGACTGCCGTCTTCACGCTGGTGACCTCGCCGCTGACCTCGCCGATCTTGGTGTTTGCGGTGTTCGCCGACTCCTTGACCTCGCTGATCTGGCTGGCCACCTGCTGTGACTGCGCCTTCTGCTCATCGGACAACTGCTTGGCAAGTTGCTCGGCGCGGGTCAGCGCTTCGGTCTTGGCGTGGCTGGCGGCAGCGCTGGCCTGCTTACGCGCCGTCTCCAGCTCATTCTTCAGGGATTCCAGCGTCCGCTTCTGGCCCGACGTGGTAACCGTCGAAGACTCGCGCAAATTGGTGAGCTCGGTCAGGATCGACTCTCGCAGCTTCACGACGTCGCCCTGAACGCGATCCAATTGAACATACAGATAAACATTCGCCGCGAGCAGCGCGACGACCGCTCCGACTAAGACCGCTGTCTTGAGGCCGGCGCTGGATTGACTTGGATAGTTTGCATCACTCACTTTGCTTCTCTCCTCACAAAGAGAATGACTTATTGTACCAGGGTACTGGTTTCAAGTGTGGGGCGGTATTCTTAAATACTAGAACCCTTGGTACCATGCTCAGGCTTAAACCCCTGGTGGCGCCGGCGAAGCTCGGACGATCGCTGGTGCTTACTTCATCCGTTCCAGCTTCCGGTACAGCGTCTTGCGCTCGATACCCAGGATCTGCGCGGCGCGGCTCTTGTTGCCGCGGGTCGCGGCCAGCACCTTTTTGATCTGTTCGGATTCGGCGTCGGCCAGCGTCTCGCCGCCGTGTTCCTTGGGCTCCATCGACGCCAGCGCGTCCCGCACCGTCTCGCCGTCGATGCGCTCGCCCGAGGTCAGAATCGTCAGCCGCTCGATGACGTGCTGCAACTGCCGCACATTGCCGGGCCAGGTGTACCCCTCCATCGCTCCTAGAGTTGTGGATACGGAGAGAGTGCTCTTACTCATAGGGACCCAGAAATCTTTCACCATTGAAGTGGATCAGGTGGGACGGCGCATCAGCGCACCACACTTCCGTTTCCCATGCAATTTCCACCAAGTAACGCGTCATAACCGCGCGTGAAGGAAAAGCCGTGACATAGACAAGTCCGGCCTTCGATTTTCCGAACAGTCGTTCCAACTCGTCATGCCGCTTCCCGTCCACAGGGCCGTGGCTCGTGACAGACTCCACAAGCAGCAACCACTGCCGGCCAGGGTAGTAAAGAACTACGTCCGGCATCTTGCCGTGGCCCTCCACTTCTATACCGAGGTTGGCAAGCAACTCTTTGTCGAAGTAGCCCCACTTCTCACCGGTGTCCCCGGCATAAATCAGAACGCCACCCGGCGCAAAACGCGGCGCGAATTCCTCAATGATCGTCCTAATCAGCTCGCTGTGATCGCCCGGACTGAGCCGGATCGTATCACCGGTAGGCAGCCTAACAGGCAGCTTCTTCATCTCCCGTTCCTTCGCGTATCGAGCAGTGAGCGTCTGGCGCGTCTTCAAATACTTTCCGAGATTCCTATTCCATGCGCTCGTGCCAAAAGTGCGCAGAAGCGCTAACGTGTCCGGCTCGATCTGATAAACCGCCTTTGGGCTATTCACCGGCCTAGCCGGATTGTCGGGGTTGTAGAGCGCGATTCCTGCGGCGACGAGCTGATGGATGGTCTGACGGCGGAACGTCTCGCGCGAGTTCGGCGCATAAAGCTTGCGGTATTGAACGCGCGCGAATTCCATCATGGGAGTGATGCCAACCAGCGGGCTCCCCGCTTCCTCCCATGATTTGCCCTTCTTCAGGTTGAGCAGCGCAAGCAGACACAGGGCAGATCGGTCGTTCTTCTGTGCCCGCGGCATACCCAATTCCCCAAGGATCTGAATGGCATCAGCGATCTTGTTCTCTTTGGCCATGCAGCGTTACTATCTGTTGGTCGATCAGTTCTTGCGTAAGGTGCTCTTGCTGTTGAACCCAGCGGCCCAACGTCTCCAACTCGCCAAGTTCCGGGTATCTTAGCAATCGCAAATCGGTCGCGTTAACTTGCGTGTGCCCGCTAAAGCGGCGGAAATAATCATCGATGGCAGTAGAATTCAGAAACGCGGAAAGCCCGTAAGCAACGTCTACGTTGATACCTTTTTTCGCTGAGTGAAACACGTTGAGATGATTCTCAAAGCCGAGCACATTCGCTTTGAACGCGCCTGGGTCAACAACATGGGCTACGATCCGGCGCCGTTCCTCCTTGGACGAGAAGCGGCGCACAACTGTGTAAAAACCATTCGGGTAGAGCCACTTCTTTGTGTCCGCATTGTTGATAATGGCATTGGGCTTCTTTGAGTGCTTCGGCCATTCCATCGAGCCATTGGCGAAATGAGTTGGATAGAGAAGAGGCACCGCGCCCCTCTCGGGCTGATCGCGCAAGAACTTTTTCAGCCGGAAATCAACCACCGGACCAGTCGAGACCTCGAGTCCGATCTCTTCGAGGGACCGCGCCGCGAGAGGCACCCTGTTCAGTCCGGTATGGGCCGGAGACACGGGCACGTGGATGAACTTCTGATCTCCGCTATCGAGAACGATTTCTGAAAATGGGTACTCGTGCGATTGAAGATCTTTGAAGCCAGTGTCGCTCGACGTCGTGATCATCACCCGCCCCTGCGTCTTCCCGGTCACGAACTTGACAATTACGTTCTCCTGAAGAACCTCATCATCATTGAAGGCGCTCGTCCTGCTGTGGAAAAGGTGAATGTGTTCGATGGAGGATCGCTCTAGCGCCCATTCACGAAAAGGCTTGTAGTAGAGACCGTTGCAGAAGCTCCGGGGGATGATCGCGACAATCTCGCCGCCCTTGGCCATGAGCTGAATGGCTAAGCCAACGAAAGCGGTGTAGAGGTTGACTGTTTCCAAACCGACGGCGTGCAGCAAGGCCCGGTGAATCGATTTGCTGCTGATCTTCTTGTAAGGCGGGTTCAGAATCGCATGCGTAAAACCCTGCCCTTTGGTCCCAAGCGTGATCCGGTAGACAGCGTCCTGGATGAAATCTCGGTCGATGATCGTCGCTTCAAAACTTCCGCTCCCAAGACGGCTGAGCGTGTCTTGCAGATAGGCGATTAGAGTTTTGTCGATTTCGTAAGCCGCGACCGAGACGCCATGGCCGCCCCATCGACTGATGAAAGCATCTGTTAGCGAGCCCACACCTGCTCCAGCATCCAATAGCCTTACAGAGCCCTTCTTTACGGAGAAAAGCGAGGCCATAAAACTGGCGACACTCGCCGGGGTCATGAACTGAGCAAGCTCTGCTTTCCGTTGCGGGTTCAGTTGCCGATTGGCTGCAAGCCGGGCCTGATCAACGGTTATCACATCCACCTCTCTGACGAGTGCTGAACTCATGACGATGACATCCTCAGGAGAGGCGGTTTCCCGGCGATGTATTGTTCCGCAGCCCCTCGCACGACCCAACGAAGTGAGACTTTCCTCGCCGATGCTATTTCTTCCGGCGTCCGGTAAACCCCCGGGGGGAAGCTGATCGAGGCCCGCATCGATGCTACTTTCTCGTACGTCACCTGGCTGTCCTTCAGTCTCCTGCCGGTCTTCATCGAATAAACTAAGATTCACCACATACACCATATCGGTGAAGATGCAAGGTTTCACATCACCCTGACCTGAACAACGCCTGCCCGAAGGATCCTAAGTTGTGCGAATTCACCAAACCTACTTCATCCGATCCAGCTTCCGATACAGCGTCTTCCGCTCGATCCCCAAAATCTGCGCCGCGCGACTCTTATTCCCGCCCGTCGCCGCCAGCACCTTCTTGATCTGCTCGGACTCCGCGTCCGCCAGAGTCTCGCCGCCGTGTTCCTTGGGCTCCATCGATGCCAGCGCGTCCCGCACCGTCTCGCCGTCGATGCGCTCGCCCGAGGTCAGAATCGTCAGCCGCTCGATGAGGTGCTGCAACTGCCGCACATTGCCGGGCCAGGTGTACTCCTCCATGGCTTTGAGGCCGCTCTCGGTCAGCTTGATGTCCTTGGAATATCGCGCATTGTATTTGCTCAGGTAGAAGCGCGCCAGCAGCGTCACATCTCCGCGGCGTTCCCGCAACGGCGGCAACACCAGGCGGAAGTTGTTCATGCGAAACCAAAGGTCTTCACGGAACTTCTTCTCTTCCACCAGCTTCTGCAGGTCGCGGTTCGTGGCCGCGATCACCCTCACGTCCACCGGCCGCCCCTTCGACGCGCCCAGCGGGCGCACTTCGCGCTCCTGCATGAACCGCAACAGTCTCTGCTGGAAGTTGAAATCCACCTCTCCGATCTCATCCAGAAATACGGTTCCGTTATTGGCGGCCTCGAGCACGCCCACGCGGTCGCGGTCCGCGCCTGTGTACGCTCCCTTCAGCGTTCCGAACAGCTCGCTCTCGAGCAGCGCCGGTGCAATCGAGGCGCAATCCACCGGCACAAATGGCTGCGACGACCGATTGCCGCTATGGCGGTGAATCATGCGCGCCACCAGTTCCTTGCCCGTACCGGTCTCACCCTCGATCAGCACCGTCGCGTCGGTTGGCGCCACGCGCGACACCGTCTTATATAGCTCGACAATTCCCGATGAGCTGCCGATCATTTCCGTCTCGGGCAACTCCTCGTGCTCGATCTCGTCCTCCTGCGTCCGCGAGGCTTCGGCGCGCTTCACCGTTTCGACCATGCGGTCGAGGTCGAATGGCTTGGCGATGTAGTCGAACGCACCTCCTCGCGTCGCCGCCATCACGGTCTCCATCGTGCCCCGCGCCGTCATGAGAATTACCGAGCAGGTCGGGTCCTTTCGCTTCGCCGCTTCCAGTACATCGAGTCCGGTCCTCGCGTCGATGTAGATATCGGAGATCACGATCGGATACGACTCCATGCCCAGCCGCTCCATCGCTTCATCGGTCGACGCCACCGCGTCCACCGCGTAGCCTTCCATCTCCAGGCACGTCACGATAGTCGTGCGCACACTCGAATCGTCTTCCACCACCAGTAATTTCTGCATTAGTTGCGATCACTCAGCGACATAGGCGGCCACGCGCGCCGGAAATACCAAGGTAAAACAGGAACCCTTCCCAGGGCTACTGGCGACTGCGATTGTGCCCGCGTGCTGCGTCACTATCTGTTCGACGATCGAAAGCCCGATTCCGGTGCCCGCTTCACCCGATTCTTCGGCTTTCTTCGTCCGGTAAAACTTGCGGAAGATCTGCCGGACCTCTTTCTGGTCCATACCGATTCCCTGATCCTGCACCGACACCCGCACGGTCGACCCGTCACGCTGCGAGAACACGGTGACCGTCGTCTTCGGCGGCGAATACTTCACGGCGTTCGTCAGCAAATTGTAAAAGGCGTACTCGATCAGCTCGCGATCGCCCGTGAGCGGCGCGCTGAGTTCCGGTTCCATTACGATCCGGATCTGCTTCCGCTCCGCCAGCACCGACACGCGCTCGACGCACGCGGCCATCAACGCATGCCCGTCGACAGGCTCTTTCTTGAGCTCCAACTGCCCCGCCGAGAGCCGCTCGACATTGAGAAAGACCTCGATCATCTTGCCGAGACGCTTCGATTCGGAATTGATCACGCTGGCGACCTGTTTCCGTTTCTCTTCGGTCAACGGGTAGCGTCCGATCAGCTCGCTCGACCCCTGAATCGCCGTCAGCGGCGTCCGCATCTCGTGCGTGACGAAGTGCATCGCCTGCTGATAGCGCAGTTTATCTCCTTCGGCCCGGATCATTCTTCGCCGCACCACGAAGTGCTGGTAGGTGGCCGCGGCGCTCACCGCCAGCCATGCCGTGAGGGCCAGCGGCGTCAACGGCAGCACCCGCAACTGGCCAAAACAAAAATACGGCGCCAGGTGCGCGGCCGCCAGCAGCACCGCCGCGCATGCGTAAGCGGTCTTACCCGAGAGCAGCGCGAAGGTCACTCCCGCGAGCCCGGCTACAGCCAGCGCCAGAGCCAGCGTGAGCCAGGAAGGAACGGCCACGAGAAATCTCCCGTGCGCGATCGTCTCGAAGATATTGGCGTGAATCTCAACGCCGTACATCGGCGTCGCAGACAGCGGCGTCTGCAGCCGGTCGCGCGCCAGTGACTGCGCTGTCGAGCCGATGAACACGGTCTTGCCGGCCAGTCGCGAAGCCAGCGACGGATCCTTCTTGAGCTGGAGCGCCGAAATTTTCGGCAGCGGCTTGCCGGGCCGCACGTAGTTAATGCGCATCGCCCGGTCGCGCGCGTGTGGCGCCGGAATCGTGATGCCGCCCACTTGCACATCCTCGGGTGTCTCCAGAATGGGCTGCCCGATTCCGGCCCTGTACGCCTCGAGCGCCAGCGCCCAGTGCCGCGTGCGTCCCGCGATTTTATGGAGCAAAATCTCGCGGCTGACCGGATCGGGTTCCGCATACACGTGACCGACGCCGGCAGCGTGCCGCCGGAAGCGCTCCAGCGGCTCTTCCCAACTCCCGCCGTCCGGCTTCAGGTCCGTAGCCAGCACGACGTTGCGCGCCTGCCGGATCGCCGCTTCCAGGCATTGATCATCGCCCGGATCGTAGAGAGTATCCGCGAGGATCACGTCGATCGCAACCGCCTTGGGCGACGCCCCGCTGACCGCGTTCAGCGCGTCACAGATCGTTCGCCGCAACCCGGGCTGACCGCCCGTGGCTTGCAGCGTGTCCTCGTCAATGACGACCAGCGCGCTCCTGGGCTCCACATCCGGCGGACGATGCAGCCGGAAGAACCAATCGTAGACGTCGTTGTCAATCAGCGTCCCAAGCGGCGACAGGCTCACCAGCGACGCGACGATCCACATCAGAGCCAGAAGCCCCACGTATTGCCCGTGCCTTTTTGTCAGCCGCATCCTATCTCATGTGGCGCAGACACTGGCGCCTACCTGCCCAACGCCCTCTCAACCTCACCCACTTCCTTCGGCAGGGCTTCACTCAGCACTTTGGCCCCATCCTCAGTCACCAGCACCATATCCTCGATCCGGATCCCGATGCTCTCGTCCGGAATGTAGATGCCCGGCTCGACCGTAATCACCATCCCCGCCTCGAGCGGCGCCGCGGTGTCGCTCGCGTCGTGGACGTCGAGTCCCACGTGATGTCCGATGCCGTGAGTGAAATACTTCCCCAGCGGCTCGCCCTTGCTGTCCTTGCCGTGCGAATTGATGTAGTCGTAAGCAACTTTGTAGATGCTGTTCGGCGTGGTCTTCCCGATCGTCACGCCGGGCTTCACGGCCACGATCGCCGCCTTCTGCGCGGCCAGCACGATCTCATAAATCTCCTTCTGCCGCTTCGAGAACTTGCCGCCCACCGGAATCGTCCGCGTGATGTCCGACGCGTACGCCGAGCACTCCGCGCCCACGTCCATCACCACCACTTCGCCGCGATCCATCCGCCTTCGGTTGGCCGAATAATGCAGGAAGACGGAATTCGGCCCGGATCCCACAATCGGCGGATACGCATTCCGTTCGCAGCCCCGATCGATGAACACACCGGTCATTACCGCCGCAAGCTGATACTCCGACAGGCCCGCAGCGATGCGCTTCCACGCCGCCCGATGGCCTTCCATCGTAATGTCGGTCGCGCGGCGCAGCAGCGCCAGTTCTTCGGGCGACTTCTTCATCCGCAATTTCGCTACGGCCGGCCGCACGTTCGAGACGGACCGCAGCGGTGCGAGCGCTTCGAGACGCGCCGCCTCGGGTGTCCCCGTCATCGCCTGGAGCCCGGAAAACTTCTCGAGACTCCTGCGCAGCTCCGTCTCGAATAACTCTACGGACATCACCGCTTCAAAGCCGGTGCGCTCCTTCACGTTCGCATCGTCGTGCGCCGCCTTCGTCCCGGTCCATTTCTCCGTTTCCCGATTCTTGCGCGGCAGGAACAGCACTTCACGCGCCGGGTCAAGCAGCAGCAAGGCTCCGGGCTCGGTCCATCCCGTCAGGTAGTAGAAGTTCGATTCCTGGAAGGAGCCGGTGCGGAAATCGTCCGAGTCCTTTTCGGTGCGCCCGAAAAGCACCGTCACGGCGTTCGGCAGTGCCTTGCGCAGCTCGGCGCGGCGCACGCCGGGCACGGCCGGCGCAGCCTGCAAGCCTAATCCCATTAACGCAATCAGGACAATTCGCATTGGTAGATTATGGCGCAGTACCGACCTTCAGGGCCGGCCTGTTTCCATCAAATCCCCTTTCAAACCGTGCGTGCGGTTTTCCCGCACACGGCTTACCGATGATCTTACTGGT
>JBOGMR010000072.1:0-6118 GCA_050746825.1 Bryobacteraceae bacterium
CGATTCGCCCGTCAGACGCGCCTGCCGCGGCAGCCGCGGCTGCTTCACCGCGGGCCGGCGGCTCGGCAGCCCGCGCCACCGCCTCGCCCGCAGCGCCCGTCAATCTGGCGAGCGCCTCAGGGTAGGAGTCGGCGTACACCAACAGATTGCCTGTCGCCAGCACCACCTTCTTCAACTCAGGCATCCTGGCCTCGACGGCCTGCACATAGATCGGGTCCACGTAAAGGAACGTGCCTTCCACAGGAAGCACCAACGTCTGCGCTCGGAGCACTTGCGATCCCTGCTGGTTCCAGAGCGTCAGGTCCTTCGAAATGATCTGGTCCTGATTGATTCGCGCGCTGATCTGCATCGGACCATACACCAGCTCCTGCTTGGAAAGTTGCAGCACCACTAATTCTCCGAGCGTCTCGCCGTCACACCTCGCCACCATCAGCCCGACCATGTTGTCCTTCGCGCGCGGAGTGAACGGCACCAGCAACAGAAACTCCAGCTTGTCAGAGCCCGGCAACGAGGCCATCACATACGTCGGCGTGACCGGCTGCGGCTTTCGCTCCGGCCCAGCCAGGTACTTCGCGAGGTCCCAAAGGTCCTCTTTGTTGTAGAACACCTGCGGATCCTGCATGTGAAAGGCGCGATAGATCTCCGCTTGCACCCGGAACAGCACCTCCGGATACCGCGCGTGCGCCCGCAGGTCGGGCGGCATCGAGGATTCCGGCTGGAAGAGATTCGGAAACAAGTGCCTCCAGGCCTGAATGACCGGATCGGTAGGATCGAAGATGTAGATCCGCGTAGTGCCGTCATAGGCGTCCACGGTCGCTTTCACGGAATTCCGGATATAGTTCACTGCACCCACACCGTCCACCCGCAGCAGCTTCGAATAAGGATGGGCGTTAGAAGTGGTGTAGCCGTCGACCATCCACACCAGCCGGCCTTCAGCGGTGATCACCATGTATGGGTCGGGATCCCAGTGCATGAATTCGGCCAGTACGTCGAGGCGGCGCGATACATTGCGCCGGATCATCATTCGGCTTTCCGGCGTCAGATAATTCGTCAGAACGATATTCGCATCCGCCTCTTTGATCGCCGCTGCGACCCGCATCAGTAGAGACGAGATGGGAAAGCCTCCCTTGCCGTCGTACTTCGCCAGCACGTTGCTGTCACCGGAGGGATAGTTGAACTCCTCCTGAGCGGTCCGCACAAACACCGGCTCGTGAACCACTTCGCCATAATAGATCTCCGGCCGTGTCAGCTTGAGACTGCGGGTCTTGATCTCGGGAGGCGCGTTCTGGATGAGCAGCGACGGCAGCCCGTCCGAAGTAATCCGGCTCACTTCCGCGAGTACGGCGCCGTAGCCGTGCGTGTAGATGAAATGCGGATTGATCCACCTGGTGCGCGCGTCCGGTAATTGATTGATGTCCAGCTCTCGCGGCGTAAGCAGAACTTGCCGGTAGGCGCCATCGATCGTGTAGCGGTCCACGTCCGTATCCGCAAACCGGTAATACGGCCGCAGCGACTGAATCTGCGTTACCGAGTTGTGAAATGCCTGCCAGTCCCACAGACGCACGTTGTCGAGCACATTTTTGTGTCGCGCCGGATCGATCCGGGCGTCCGGCCGCGTCTTAAAGTCGATCAGCTTGAGGCGGCGATCCAGCCCATAGGCCGAGCGCGTCGCTTTGATGTGACGATCGATGTACGGCCGCTCGATCGAGATCTCGTTCGGCCGCACATGGAAGCCGGCCACGGCCGCGGTTACTGCGAATTCAACAACAAGCGTCACAGGAACCAGACCCGCGAAGAGCCAGCGGCCCGCGAATATGAGTCCGGCTGCGGCCACGCACGCGGCAATCACCAGCCAGCGAAGCGGCAGCCCAAACTTTTCGTCCACGTAGTCGATGCCGACCATGAAGCCGTGATCCTTCCAAGCCATCTCGTAGCGTTGGAGAAAATAGTAGAGCGCCAGCGCGAGCAGAAAAGCCGCTCCGCAACCGCGCAGGAATCGCGACTCCAGGCCGCCCTCGAGGCGATACCAATCGGGCTCGATCTGGACCTGCTCGTCGTAGCGGCCGGACGGAAACTTGCGCCGCAACTGCCATCCTCGCGCCGACGCCCAATACACAACGAAACAGCCGATGGCCACACCGAACAGGAATCGCCGCACTCCCGAATAGAACGGCAGATCGAACATGTAGAACGCCAGGGGCAGACCGAACACCGGGTCGTGCCAGGCGGCCGCGCTTCGATCGAGCCCACGCGCGGCGGCGTAACGTATTACCGTCCAGGTGTCGAGCGTAGACGCGGCCAGCAGGAAACCGATGGCGAGCGCCGCCAGGGTCGCCAGTCGCGCGTACACCGGAAAATCTCCCAAAGACTCGCCCGCGAATTTCATGCCTCGCGCATGCGCGATCCAAAGCAAAGCCGACGCGAGCACCGTCGCGGCGCTCAGAGGGATGACGCCATAGGCCAGCCGGCTGAACCACGTTTCAAGCTGCCCCATCTCCTTCCACCACTGGTACTCGATTGTGTACGAGGCAATCGTGCGCGAGCCGAAGAGGAGCAACGCGAGCACCACCCAGATCCAAATTCTGGCGCCCTGCTGCCTGCCGCGGCTTTCGAGAGGACCTGCACTCATGCCCGGAGTGTATCACCTCGGGTTGGACCTTACTGAGCCGCGACTGATGCAGCGCTCCTCGCTCTCCGATTTCGGACCCCCATTTCGGAGTTAAAATACTAAAGTCGCCATGGCAAAGAAAAATGTAGTGGAAAAAACCAGGCAGACCGGGAAAAACGATCCGACAACTGCGAAGAGACCCCCAGCCCGCGCTGCCGGGCGCTATGAAGCTCTCTTCGAAGCCGCCAGTGACGGCATTCTGGTCCTGGAGATTCCGGGTGGCTCCGTCGTTGACGCCAACCCTGCTGCGTGCCGGCTGCTACGCTGTGCGCAGGCCGAACTGCTAGGCAAACCTCTCGGAAAGGTTGGGGCCCTCACCCCCGATCAAGCCGAAGAGATCCTGTCCATTCTTTCCCGTGATGGTTCCATCGACCGCGAAGGCCAACTCCCCAAACAGAATGGCACTGCGGTTCACTTCGTCGTGCGCGGTGGAATTTATGATTCCGGGGGCGCGCGCCGTCTGTTCCTCATCCTGCGCGATCTCACGATGTGGAAACGCGAAAGCCGGGTCCTCGAACAGCGCGAAGAGCGGCTGCGTCTGGCCCAGAAGCTGGAACCTTTGCAGAGACTTGCCAGCGCCAGCGCGCACGAGTTCAACAATCTCCTCACACCCATGTTGTTCTGCGCCGAGGCCATGTTGCAGCGCCCCGGCATCGACGACACGACCCGCGAAGAAGCCGAAGAGATCAAGCGCTGCACCGAGCGCGCCTCGGCGCTCACGACGCAATTGCTCCAGTTCAGCCGGCGCCAGCCGATCCAGCCGAAGCTCATCGACCTGGCGCAACTGGTGAACGGCGTGGAAATGGATCTGCAAAAGCTCGCCGGCGACAGTATTGCTCTGTCTCTCGAAATCCGTCCCGCGACGGTGCGCGCCGACCGCTCTCAGATCGAGCAGATCGTCCTGAACCTGGCCTCGAACGCCGTCGCAGCAATGCAGCAGGAGGGCGGAACGCTTTCCATCACAACGGGCGTCTGCGAATTCGCCGAATCGCCGGCGCACTGCAATCCACCCATCGGGCCTGGGCAGTATGGCTCGTTGTTCGTGCGGGATACCGGCGCCGGCATGGATGAAGCGACGCAGTCACGAATCTTCGAGCCGTTTTTCACCTCACGCTCCGGAAGCCTCGGGCGGGGTTTGGGCCTCGCAATGGTGTTCGGAATTGCCACCCAGGCAGGCGGCGCCATCTGCGTGGAAAGCGTGCCCGGCAAAGGATCCACTTTCACCGTATACCTGCCGTACTTCGAAGGCCGGGCGGAAGATGCCGGGACGGTCGCGGAAGTTTCCAACGACTCCGGAGGCGCCGAGACGGTCCTGGTTGTCGAAGATCTGGAAAGCGTGAATCGTCTCGTCTCCCAGATCCTCAGGGATCGCGGCTACCGCGTCCTCTATGCGCATCACTCAGGCGAGGCTCTATTCATCTGTGAAGGATTCGAAGGCCCCATCCATCTGTTGTTGACCGACCTGCAGATGCCGGGTATGGATGGCTCCGAACTGGCGCGACAGGTTCAGGCGGTGCGTCCCGACACGCGGGTGCTCTATATGACCGGGCATGGCCCGCCGGAATTCGAAGGGGACATCTTGCTGAAGCCGTTCTCGGCGGTGTCTCTCGCACGCAAAGTCAGAGACGTCCTCGACCGGCCTTGAGATTCCGCCGGCGCCGGCTTTCGCTACCGTCCGTCCGCTCCCGTCGACGTCTGTGGGCGCGGCCTGTGCAGATCCATCGGGTCCATCTTCGCGTCGATGACCACGTCGACGAACGCCACCATCATCTCTTCCCAACTCTGGTCTCCCCAGCGCACTTCCTTGGAAGCGTCGGGATTGCGCGGATTATTCGGAGAGTTATCGAAGGTTGCCATCACATCGACCCTCGATCCCTTCGGCAGCGGGATCTGGTCCTGCAAATAATAGAAAATCTGCCAATAGAAATCGTATTTGGGGACGCTGATCAGCACCTGTGATTCCCCATTCTGCAATACCGCGCGATATTCCATCGAGCGCCCGCGCAAATGCATGTGCGGCATGAATCCCGCCAGCTTCACATTCTCCTGAAACGTGAACCTCCGCTCGACCGGATGGGCGGCAGCGCCTGGCGGAATCACGAAATTCGACGAAGAGATGCTCATCGAATACAGCCGCTCCTTCGGCGGCTCCTTGGCGAATACCAGTCCGATGCGGCTGCGGTCCGTGCCCGCTTTCCCGTTCGCGGTGTAATGCATCTGCAGCACGATATCGCTGCCGGCCGGAATCAGCTTGGCCTGGCCGGGACGCGTGTGAAACGGCACCGCGCCGGGAACGTAGGTATCCAGCACTTCGTCATAGACGCCCAAGCCGCGGCGCCATTCCTGCGACGGCACGAACGGCGTCCCGATGGGCGCCTCGCGGATCCATCTCGATTTGGGCGGCCGGATAAAAGCCACCGCGTGATGGAGCAGCACGCGATTGCCCGGGCGGACCTCCGCGCCCACCACCCATCGATCCTCCGTGAAGCCTGTCGGAATAATGTAGTGCTGGTAGGCGATCGTTCCCGCAGCCGGAACCTCGAATGGCGCCGGCATCTCCAGCACCACATCCGGCGTGCCCAGGTTCCATCCTTCGACGAATTTCGCCGCGGGCGGTGCGTCCTTCTTGCTGCCTTCCTTCGCGCCGCGATCGGCCCACGCGGTCAGCGTCTCGGCTTCGGAGGCCTCCAGGCGGCGATCGTTGACGAACTTGCCGTGTTTTTCATCCGCGAACCAGGGCGGCATTTTTTTGAGCGCCACGGCTTCTCGAATCGCCTTCGCCCAGGGCCGCGTGCTTTCGTACGTCAGAAAAGACATAGGCCCCGCTTCGCCCGGACGATGGCAGGACTGACAGCGCTTCTGGAGGATCGGCAAAACATCCTTGTAGAATGTTGTTTCAGACGGTTTGGTCGCAGCCGCAAGCAGCCCGCCCGCGAAAAGAAAACAGAATGGTAAGCGCAACATGGGAGATTGTTCCTTCCATTACTATACGACAGGCGTGTGCTGCGGGTTCCGCCGGCGCCGGACGGCGGTCACTTCTGCGACTTACCCGGGCGCCCATCCTGGTGGCCGGTTGCGCGCATCAACTCGTCCACCTTCCTCACAATGACCTCTTCGATGTTCTCCGCAAACGGACCGGGAAGGCCATAGGGGACCGCAGCGCCACCGCCCTCATAGCCGCCCTCGCGCAACACGCGCAGCGAAGGAATGTAGGCGAACACATCGTTCGAGTACGCCGCCACCCAGGTATCCTTCCACCCGTACTGGCTCTTGAATCGGAGCGAATAGTCGGCTACCACTTCCCCGCCCAGCGCGATCAGTTTCAGGCCGCCACCGAAGCGCCACACTTCGATCGGGTACGGATACCGGTCCGGCAGCCTGCCTTCCTTCTTGAGCACGCTCAGGAGGTAGAGTGCGTGACGCCGCCGGCTTCCATCGGCGCCCTTGGCG
>JBOGMR010000073.1:0-3164 GCA_050746825.1 Bryobacteraceae bacterium
CTGTCGGGTTGACGATCGATACAATGGTCTGGTGCTTCGTCCGGTCGTCGCGCTCTGCCTGATCTTGCCCGCCGCGTGCTCGCGGTTCCGCTCGACGCCAGAGCTTTCCAAGCCGCCGCTCGAAAAACTTCATCCGGTAGTGCGTGAGGAAATCGACAAGGCCTACCAGGCAGCGCTCGCGGCGCCTAAGGACGCGGACTTGAGCGGAGAGCTCGGCATGCTCCTGCACGCGCACGAACAACGCGCCGCGGCCGAGACGTATTACCGCCGGGCGCAGAGTCTGGATTCGAAGTCTTTCGTGTGGCCGTACCTGCTGGGTGTCGCGCGGCTTGACCAGAGCCGCTTTGCTGAAGCCGAGACCGCCCTGCGGGATGCGCTGCGTGTCGATCCCAAAGACACGAATGCGCGATTGGGCCTGGCCGATGCGCTGTTCTCGCTGAAGCGGATTGATGAGAGCGAACGCCACTATACGGAGTTGGCCAAATCGGACCCTGCCCGTGCTGCGGTCCACTATGGGCTGGGGCGAATCGCGGCGGCGCGGTCCAATTTTCCGGCTGCGATCGAGCATCTTCGCAAGGCCTGCCGGTTATTCCCGGCCTACGGCGCCGCTCAACAGGCGCTGGGTGATGCGTTAATCAAATCGGGGAGCGCAGCCGATGCCGCCCCGCATATGGAAATGGCGCTTCGCTTCAAATTGGTCCGGCCTCCTCCGCACGACCTCTATCTCGACAATGTGGTCCGCCGCATCACGGGACCCGCACGCGCACTGCGCTGGGCCAGCGAACTGGCGGCCCGAGGGAAACTGCCGGAGGCGGCCGCTCGTTACGAGACGTACCTGAAGATGGAGGAGGCCAGTGACGCGACCTACGTGAGCATCCTCGGCCTGTACGACCGGCTGCGCAAAGATGACGTTTTCCTCGCTCACTTCAAGCGGGCCGTAGAGCTTCATCCGAAGTCGCCGGAGCTTTATCGCGCGCTGGGCAACTTTCACGTGCGGCGGAAAGATTACGGCGAGGCCGAAGCGGCGTTAAGAAAGGCTGTGGCGGTGAATCCGAACCATGCGGAGGCGCATGCGACGCTCGGCGAAGTACTCGAGGTCAGAGGACGCACAGAGGAGGCCAGGGAGCATTTCGAAACGGCGCTCAAGAACCGGCCGAGCTATCGGACAGTGCATTACGTTTTCGGGCGGTCACTGGTCAAGCAGGGAAAGCACAAGGAGGCGATCCCCCACCTCGAGCAAGCGCTGAAACCGGAGGACGCCAACACGTCGGTGGTCTACTACGAACTCGCGAACGCGTGGCGAAAACTCGGGGATCGCGTCAAGGCGGACCAGCTCTTGCGCGAAGCGCGGGGACGGGTGCCCGGCGGACAGGCCGAGCTGCGGGAGCGGATCGAGAGTGAGCTTTCGTCGCTGAGCCGGTGAAGTGTGGCGGCGCAAGCGATAAGACCGGCGGCGCATAGCGTTCGAAAGCATCCCGAGGCTGCACCATACCGATTCGACCAGCCGGCTAGGAGTATACTGGCTGGCGCCGAAGGCAAATCGCAATCCCGGATAACTTCGGGACGTGGAGGAGGTAACCGCACCATGACCATGATCTCGCATCGCTTCAGCAGCCTTGTCGGTCTGCTTGTGCTTGCCTGCATGATTTCTCCGGCCCAGGATACCCGTGGGTCCATCACCGGCCGGGTCGCTGATTCCACCGAATCACTCATTCCCGGCGCACGGGTTGAGGCGCATAACGTCGCGACGGGCACGGTGGTTTCGTCGGTAACCAACCAGGCCGGCAGCTACGACATTCCGTATCTGCTTCCCGGCGTGTATCGGGTGAGTGTGCTGGCGAAGGGATTCAAGAGAGCGGTGCGCGACGGGCTCGAACTCCGCGTCAACGATCGATTGAACCTGAACTTCTCGCTGGAGGTCGGCGACGTCGCCGAATCGGTCCAGGTCACAGCCGAAGCTCCGCTGCTTGAGACCGCCACCGCCTCGACCGGAAAGGTCATGGGCCAACGCCAGGTGACCGAACTCCCGATGGTGGGCGGAAATCCGTTTTACCTGTCGCGGTTGACGGTTGGCGTGATGAGCGCCGAGGGCCGGGGCAATGGTCAGAATCCATTCGATGTGGGATCGAGTACCACGACGATCATCGTGAACGGCACGCGCTCCGGATCGAGCGAAGTGACTCTGGACGGCGCACCGAACATGTACAACAACACGACCGCCTTCGGGCCGCCGCAGGATCTGGTGCAGGAGTTCAAGATTTTCACCGCGGCCTACGACGCCAGCCAGGGGCACGCCGCGGGAGCCGTGGTGAATGTCAGCCTCAAGTCGGGCACCAACCAGTTGCATGGCACCGGCTACTATTTCGATTCGCGGCTGCGCGGGCGGCCGTGGTTTCTGAACCGGTTCCTTTACGATCCGCGGACCGGGCCGGTTACCGATCGCAAGATCCAGGAGGCGACGCCGGGCTGGCTGCACCTGCGCTGGGGCGCGACCGCGACGGGGCCTGTCGTGCTCCCCAAGGTTTACGACGGCCGCAACCGCAGCTTCTGGAGTTTTGGGTATGAGGGCGTCAAGATCCGCCGCGAGACGACTTTC
Organism: Bryobacteraceae bacterium; assembly: GCA_050746825.1. Lineage (GTDB taxonomy): Bacteria > Acidobacteriota > Terriglobia > Bryobacterales > Bryobacteraceae > JBOGMR01. The sequence goes on from JBOGMR010000073.1 coordinate 2,597, forward strand.
ACTGGAACCGTCCCGACGGCTGAACAGCGACGCGGGGATCTTTCCGCCCTGCTTCGCCTCGGAGGCAACTACCAGATCTTCGATCCGTTCACCACCGTCGCAGCGCCGAACGGCCGTTTCAGCCGCACCCCTTTGGCCGGCAACATCATCCCGGCGAGCCGCATCAGCCCGGTGGCGGCAAGCCTGCTGTCGTTCTACCCGGACGCGAACTCGCCCGGCACCGCCGACGGACGTCAGAACTATTTCCGCATAGCCGACGACGACCGGCGCTGGAATTCCTGGCTGGGACGAGTGGACCACAACTTCTCCGAGCGGCATCGAGTGTTTGTGCGCCTGAACTCCAGTTCCTGGGACCAGAAGGTGCTGACGATTCCCACGGCTGCGAGCGGGAATCGGAACCGCCGCCCAGGATACGGCGCCGTTGCGGACGACGTCTACGTGTTCAACCCCCAGTTGTTCCTGAACCTGCGCTACGGGTTCACGTACCAGAATCCCAATAACACGCGGTCCAGTCAGGGATTCGATCTGACGTCGCTGGGACTGCCGCAAAACCTGGTGAGTGAGATCG
>JBOGMR010000074.1:0-5621 GCA_050746825.1 Bryobacteraceae bacterium
CTGCACGTCGCGAAGCTTCCTGCGGACGCGGAGAGTGCTCGCCGGCAACTGCGACAAGGCCTTCAACGCGCGTTTCCACCCGACGCCGGCAAGGCCGCCGATCTCGATGTATTCGATGGGGAGGCCCTTGGCCGGCACCAGCCGCGCTTCGATTCCGGTGCGCGTCCCGAAGAAGAGGACATCGTGGCCGCGTTTGCGCAGTTCTTCCGCGACCGCAAGAAGAGGGATGACGTGGCCTCCGGTACCACCGCCCGCCAGGATGAATGTGGAGGGCTTCATGCATGCCGCTCTCCAGGCTCGTTGTGGCGCGGACTCTCAGTCTGCCGCGTCGAGACTCGTCTCGACGCATCGGTCTGGTGGCCAGACGCCGGCGTGTGGTTTCCCGAAAATGTCCGCGCCACGTCAGCCCGCATTTTCACTCACGTTCATGAGCATCCCCATCAGCGACAGCGTGCTGAGCAGAGAGTTTCCTCCGAAGCTGATCATCGGCAACGGAATGCCTTTGGTGGGCGCCATCGCGAGGACGACGCTCATGTTGATGAATGCCTGCGCCACGATGAGTGTCGTGATGCCTATGGCGAGAAACTTGCCGAAGTCGTCGGGCGCCCGCGTCGCAGTGCGCAGCCCGCGCCATAGAACCACGCCGAATCCGATCAGTACTCCGATCGTTCCAAACAGACCCGTCTCTTCACCGATAACGGCATAAATGAAATCGGTGTGCGCTTCGGGCAGGTAGAGCAGCTTCTGCTTGCCTTGCATGAGGCCGAGACCGGTGGGCCCGCCGGCGCCCACCGCAATCTTCGATTGCTCGGCCTGATAGTTGGTGTCGGTCGAGGTCATCGACTTCTGCATGTAGGCTTTCACGCGGCCCGTCGCGTCGAGGCGCGTGAGCATCGCGTAGTCACGGTCGAAGTACATCCAGACACGCTTCAGCCGATACGGCTTGGAGACGACCAGACCGGTAACACCCAAACCCGCAATCGCAAGCAGCACCGCGCAGTAACGCACTTCGAGGCCCGCCAGGAAAAACACCACCACCGCGGTGATGCCCAGCACGACCGCCGTCCCCAAGTCCGGAATCCCCACGCCGATCGTGACCAGGCCGACCGCCATCGCTGCAGGCCAGAGCGTGTGGCGATTATTGATCGCGCGTACGCGCTGCGCCACGAAATAAGCCAGGAACACGACGATCGCGGGCTTGGCGATCTCGGCCGGCTGGATGTTGATGAGACCGAGCCGAAGCCAGCGGTGATTCCGGTCGCCCGCGAAATACACGATGAACAGCAGCACGATCACAATGCCGATCGCACCAAAGGCGACCGCCGGTTGCTGCAGCCGCTTGTAGTGCGTGCGCTTGAGCAGCATCATCGCAGCGACGGACGCCAACACCCAGAAAGCCTGCCGCGCGACAAAGTACGTCGACGAGCCGTACTGCAGCTCCGCCTTGACCGACGAGGCGCTGTACACCATCACCAGGCCGAAGAAAACCAAAACGATGGTGGTTACGAACAGGTTCCGGTCATTCTTCATCCGCAGCACGTCAGTTGCTCCTTCCGGCTGCCAAGCCTTCCACAATTTGCTTAAAGGCCCGGCCGCGATGCTCGTAATCTTCGAACTGGTCGAAGCTGGCGCAAGCGGGCGCGAGCAGAATCGTGTCGCCGGGCGACGACCTGTGGAATGCCTCGCGCACGGCCGCGTCAAGGGTTCCGGATTCGATCAGCGGCACCTGACCGCCGAGTTGTGTCTCGATAATCTTGGCCGCCGCCCCAATGAGCAGCGCGGCGTGAGCTTTGCGTTTGAGCTGCGGCGTAAGAGTGGTGTAGTCGCTGCCCTTGTCCTTGCCACCGAGGATTACCCACAGCCGGCCTTCGAAGGCCTCGATCGCCTTGAGCGTGGCGTCGACGTTGGTGGCTTTTGAGTCGTTATAGAAATCCACGCCCGCGATGTTGCGCACAAACTCGAGCCGATGCTCGACGGCGCGAAACGTGCGGACGGCTGCGGCGATTGGCTCGGTGGCGGCGCCCGCAAGGCGAGCCGCGGCGATTGCGGCCATCGTGTTCTCGATGTTGTGCCGGCCGCGGATCGGGATTTCGTTAGCCCCGAGGATGCGTTGCGAGTCGAACCAGACGGCGCCCTTTTCGAGCCAGACGCCGGGATCCATGGCGCGCGTCAGGCTGAACCACAGCGGCCGGGCCGCGGTACGCGAGGCGAACAGGACGCACTGCGGGTCGTCGGCATTTAACACGGCGAAGTCGGTGGATAGCTGCGTTTCGAACAGGCGCGCTTTGGCTGCTGCGTATGCGGCGAAAGTGTGGTGGCGATCGAGGTGATCCGGCGTGACGTTGAGGCAGACCCCGATCTGAGACCGGAAGCGATCGATGGTCTCGAGTTGAAAGCTCGACAGCTCGATCACGTTCCATTGATTCGCCCGCGAGGATGTGATCATGGCGGTGACCGCGGTGCCGATGTTGCCGCCCACTTGAACGGGGATTCCGCACTCTCGCAGAATGTGGCCGGTGAGGGCGGTCGTGGTCGTTTTTCCGTTGGAGCCTGTGATGCCGATGATGGGCCCTTGGAGGAACTCGGCCGCCAGCTCGACTTCGCCGATCACGCGGATGCCGCGCGCGCGGGCCTGGTGGAGCGGCTCCGCGTCCGGCGGGACTCCCGGCGAGAGCACAATCAGATCGCGCCCCTCGAAGACAGCGGGCGACTGCACTTCAAATCGGGCGCCGATGCGCGCAAGTGCTTCGGCCGCTTTCGGAAGTTGATCGAGCGGCTTGAGGTCGGTGGCCAGCACGTCGGCGCCTCGCGCCGCGAGCAACTCCGCAGCCGCGAGCCCCGATCGCTTCATCCCAACCACAAGTGTTTTCGCGCCGCTAAGCCGCATAGGTTTAGAGAGAGTTTTCTCTGTGCACTGGCACTGTATAGGTGGGGCAGGCGGTTCCGCCTGCCCAGATTCGACCATGCGCGAATACTTCAGACGACTGCCCCACTTCCAGCCGGAAAACGCGTACATCTTCCTGACGTGGCGGCTCTACGGATCCATCCCGGTTCAAAAAGACACTCGGTACGCGACTGACGGCCACGCCTTCGTAGCCGCGGACCGCGCGATGGACCGTGACCAATCCAGTCCCCGGTGGCTGAAGGAGCCTGCCGTCGCCAGCGTGGTGGCCGAGGCGATTCGGATCGGCGCCTTTGAGCGGCAGTTTTACGAACTCTACGCCTGGGCCGTGATGGCGAATCACGTGCACCTGCTGATTCTCCCGAAGGCGCCCATACCTGTGCTGATGCGATGGCTGAAAGGCTCTACTGCCCGAAAAGCGAATCAGCTCCTGGGTAGGACCGGCAAACCATTCTGGCGCGACGAGTCTCACGATCACTGGATACGGAATCGTGAGCAACTCCGTCGTCTGATCCGGTGCATAGAGGCGAATCCGGTTGTCGCAGACCTGGTGTCTTCGGCGGAGCTTTGGCCTTGGTCCAGTGCATATGGGCAGGCGAAACCGCCTGCCCCACCTCTTGCTCCCGCTACCTAAGCCTGTACTCATCGGAGTTTCAGTGTGGTGAGGGCGAACAGGGCCATCACCAGGCCCGCGATCCAGAAGCGCGCGATAATCTTCGACTCCTGCCAGCCGAGCGCTTCGAAGTGATGATGGAGCGGCGCCATCTTGAAGATGCGCTTGCCGCGCAGCTTGTAACTGCCCACCTGAAGGATGACCGAGAGGCACTCGATCACGAACACGCCGCCGATGAACAGCAGCAGCACTTCCTGCTTGATCAGCACCGCGACCACGGCCATGCTGCCGCCGAGCGACAGCGAGCCCACGTCGCCCATGAAGATCTCCGCCGGATGCGCGTTGTACCAAAGGAATCCGAGACTCGCGCCCGTGACCGCGCCGCAGAAGATGGTCAGCTCGGAGGCGGGCGCGCTCCGGTCCAGTCCCAGATAGGTCGCCATCTCCGCGTGGCCGCTGGTATACGTGAGAATCGTAAGCGCGCCCGACGCCACCACCATCAGCCCGATGGCGAGGCCGTCGAGCCCGTCCGTGAGATTGACTGCATTCGCGGCGCCCACGATCACGAACGCTACGAAGCCGAAAAACAGGAGGAACGCCAGCGGGTACGTCCAGGGACTGGTAAGAAACGCGTCGATCAGCAAGTCCGGTTTGAATTGCTTGAAGAACGGGACGTTGATGTCGGTCTTGTACGCGTTCTGCGCATGCAGAATCAGCAGCAAGATTCCGATCACGAGCGCCAGCGCGATCTGAAGTCCGAACTTCTGCCATACCGTCAGCCCGAGATTCTGCCGCTTCAGGACCTTGGTGTAATCGTCGAAAAATCCGATTGCGCCGTAGCCCACCAGACTGAATAACGCGACCCACACGTATGGATTGCGCAAATCCGCCCAGAGCAGTGTCGGCACCAGTATGGAGATGATGATCAGCACGCCGCCCATGGTGGGCGTGCCGGCCTTCTTCTGATGGGACTTCGGCCCTTCCTCGCGAATGTGCTGCCCGATCTGAAACTCGCGCAGCTTGCGGATGAGCCACGGCCCGAGCACCACGCACAGAAACAGGGCGGTGAGGCTCGCGAAGGCCGTCCGGAACGTTACGTAGCGGAAGACGCGGAAGGGGCTGAGGTACCTGTATCCGATCTCGTACAGCAAAAAGTACAGCACAGAGATGCACGCCTATCTAAGGACCTCATGCAACGCCTTCTCGACTGCGACTCCGCGAGAGCCCTTGAATAAAACAGCATCGCCTTCGCGGAGCATTTGCCGCACAAAAGCACCGGCCGTCTGGGGATCGTCAAAAAAATACGCGGCGCCCGACAAGCCCGCACGCACAGCCTCATCGACCATGTGGCGTGCAGCGCCGCGTATTCCAATCAGCACATCAATCCCGCGACCCGCGACGTAGCTGCCTACCTCGCGATGTAACGGCTCGGCCTTGCGGCCAAGTTCGAGCATTTCGCCCAACACAGCGATACGGCGCCGCGCGGGCGAAGCACCCAGGACGTCGATCATCGATCGGACCGCCTCCGGGTTGGAGTTGTAGCAATCGTTCCAAATCGTTATGCCGCCGCGAACGATTCGTTCGCCGCGCATCTTTCCCGCCGAGAGTGACCGTACCGCTTCAGGCAGACGCGACGGAGGAATTCCGAACTCGCGCGCCACAGCGATTCCCGCGAGCACGTTGAGAATTCCGTGGCGGCCGGGAAAGGGGCTTTCAAAGGCAACCCCGTCGACCGCGAATCGAGCGCCTTCCGCACCGAGCTCGACCGAAGTCGCCCGCAAGTCCGCGTCGCTCTCGATTCCGAAAGTGACGCTGCGCCCGCGGTGAGCGTCGCGCATCCGCAGCGTACGCGGATCATCCGCATTGAGCACGGCAACACCGTCAGCCGCGAGGCTCTCGACCAATTCCTGCTTCGCGGCGGCAACTGCTTCGATCGATTCAAAGTTCTCCACATGCGCCCAACCGACGTTGGTGACCACGCCGACGTTCGGGCGCGCGATCGATGCCAGCTCCGCGATTTCACCGGCGTGATTCATTCCCAGCTCGAGTACCGCGGCGCGGCAATCGTCCGGCAGTCGCAAGATCGAGAGCGGCACACCCACGTGA
>JBOGMR010000075.1:0-3526 GCA_050746825.1 Bryobacteraceae bacterium
CAACTATTGCGAATCGACCATTGCGGGCGACAACTCGTCAATGGCAGGTATCGAGCGTCTCGGCCACAAGATCAGCACGCCCAAACCCCCGGCGATCAGCGAGGCGAGGAAGATGGCGATCTTGGCAGCCGCGTAGTCCGCTCGGTCCGGGAAGGCGATGCCGGCGATGAACAGGGACATCGTGAACCCGATGCCGCCGAGCGCGCCGGCGCCGCACAACTGACGCCACGAATACGCGTCCGGCTTCGCGGCCACGCCGCTCCGTACCGCGAGCCACGCGGCCAGCACGATCCCAATCGGCTTCCCGAGGACCAGACCCAGCGTGATCGCCCCGATCAATCGTCCGTGTCCTTCGAAGACACCAAGCGACCAGGCGACGCCCGCGTTCGCCAGCGCGAAGATCGGCAGCACCACATAGCTCGACCACGGCTCGACGGACCGAAGGAGTTTGTCGGCGGGCGATTCGATCCGGGCGTGGATTGCGTCCAGGGCGCGCAGGGCCGGCTCGGAGGCGCCGGGCCGCATCGCCTCGCCGGTGTGGCGGTCCTCCAGGTGGATCACCGTCGCGGCCTGTGCCAGCAGCGCGCTGAGGTTCGCCGGCGGCAGCGCGGGGATGAGCACAGCCAGGATCACACCGGCCAGCGTGGCGTGTAGTCCGGCTTCGTGAAGGAAGAACCAGAGGACGACCCCGCAGACCCCGTACGGCAGCGCGCCGTACACGCCGGTCCGGTTGAGCACAACCAGCAACGCGGTCACCGCGCCGCCGGCAATTAAATTGCCCGTATGGATCTCGCCGGTGTAGAACAGCGCGATCACCAGAATCGCCACGATGTCGTCGATGATGACCGTCGCGGTCAGGAACACGCGCAGCTCGATGGGGACGCGGTCGCCGAGCAACACGATCAGCGCGACCGCGAAGGCCGTGTCGGTCCCGATCGGAATGCCCCATCCATGCCTCAGTTCCGGTGGTGCGATCGAGGCATAGATGACCGCCGGCAGGATGATTCCGCCCATTGCGGCGATTACCGGAAGCGCCCCCGATCGAAAGGTGGACAGGTGGCCGACGGTGAACTCGCGCTTGATCTCGAGCCCGACGACGAAGAAGAAAATCGTCAGGAGCCCGTGGTTGATCCAGTGCAGCAGCGAATGCGCGAAGGCGCGCGTACCCCACTGGAATCCCAGGCGCGTTTCCCACAATTCCGCGAATGCCGAGCCGAAGGGCGAGTTGCTGAGCACCAGCGCGAGCACCGTCGCCAGCCCCAGGAGCAACCCCGACGACGGCCCCCAGCGAACGAAATCGAACGCGGCGGACTGGATGCGATGACCGAGCGTGCCGAGCATCGAGTCAGCGAGCGAGTTTTCATCCCAGGTGCCCGCATAGCGGCGGCCGCCGACGAAGAACGCCGGCGTCACCCTCGCGCCGCTGCGCTGCGCGCTCTCGATGTCCTCTCGCACCCGCGCCTGCGCGGCCGCAAATGCGGGCTCGTTCGCTGCGTTGTTCGGCGGCAGGTGGAAGTCGCGCGCGATCCGCCCGAAGTCGCCCTCCGCGAACGCCGGCCCCCGCTCCATCAGCGCCTCGTGAACCTCCCAGAACCGCCCCGTCGTTTGGTCCGCGTACTCCGCCAACTCGGAGGCGCGTGTCGCGTCCTCGCTGCCGGCAACGGGCAGGTGCCGAAATACGTACCGCATCCGTTCACCGAACCGGCTCCGCAGCCCCTCGACCACCTCGTGAACCGCGTGACAGTGTGGGCACGCATAGCTGCCGTACTCGACCAGGGTCATTTCGGCATCGGGTGGTCCCAGAACGTGGTCGCGGCCCACGTCAACCGGAGGATCAAGCATGTTCGGCCTCGTACCCGTCATGATTGCAGGAGCTTGTCGTCAGGAGTCTCTCCCGTTCGGACGGGCCCAACGCCGCTTCAGCTGCGGGAGGGGCGGCGCCTTCTCTCGCAAACGCCTTTGATGCAAATGTCGATGTTACTCCGCCAACCGACGCGCGCGCGCAAGGGGCGTTCATTCGCTGAGGCCGATCTGCTTCATGAAAGTGACGAGGTCGTACATCAGGTTCTCCTCGACGATCTGGCCATTGTGCCACTTCGCGATCGTGTAGAAGTCGACGTCGAAGAATTTTCCCGTGGGCGGTATCTCGCTTCCGTCAGCATTCTTCATGGGCCCGGTCATGGTGCCCCGGAAGCGCGCTACCGAACAGGTCCAATCGCCCGAGGCGAAGAAGACCCGGTAGGGCCGGTTGTCCAGCCGCTGATCGGGGAATGTGTTCCAGAAGTCGATCGACTCCTGGGTGTGGGCCTCGATACCCACCGTCGGCTCCGTTCTCCCGGGCCAGCGGACGATCACATCCGGCTTGTGCCGGGCCCGGAAGGTTTCAATGTCCTGGGCGTTCCAGCCGTCGTCCAGCGTCTGCATGAGCTCCATGTTCCGTTGTTCAGTGCTCGTTGACACTTGATCTCCTTGTCGTGATTGAGGGATTTGCCTGCAATGGAACTTACGTTGTCATTCGGGACCGACGCGCGATGGGCCAGGAGCGCGAAAGATGGTGGGTCACATTCGCTCGTCGTTCGTCGTTCGCCAGCCTGAGCGCGATCCCTCGACCGATCCCCTGCCCAGCGCCGGTAACGAGTGCGACTTTTCCGTTGATGCTCATGTGTGTCTCCTGATTGGTGCTGCCTCGTCGTAATCGCTGCTGCCCGCAACGCCTCGCGCTTGTCCGAGCGCACGTAGGCTGGCTTGCCGTAGATCCACGTCGGAAGCGCGCCAATCCGAATCGCCGGCAACGCAACTAGTTCATGCGGATGACGGGCTTGATGGTGCCGCCCTTTTCACTGTCTTCGGCAGCCTGATTGATCTGATCGAGGCTGTAGAATTTCACCAGTTTGTCGAACGGGAAGCGCCCTTGCGCGTGGAGTTCGACGAGCTGCGGGATAAAAAGGTCGGGGACGCTCTCGCCTTCGAGAATGCCGCGTATCCTTTTGCCCGGCAGCATTACGTTGTTGATGTCAAAGCTCGCTTCGGCGCCGAGTGGCGCCGCGCCGACAATGCCACAGGTGCCGAGAGCTGCGAGCGCATCGATGGCTTGACGTAACACGGCCGGCCGCCCCGTTGCCTCCAGCGAAAAATCAACCCCGCCGCCGGTAATTTCCCGGATCGCCTCCACCGGGTCGGTTTCCTTGCTATTTACGACATGCGTCGCGCCCAGCTTCTTTGCGGTTTCAAGTCGCGCAGGCACCACGTCCGCGGCAATGATGGTGGTCGCTCCGGCGATGCGTGCCGCCATCACCGCAGACAGACCCACCGCACCCGCCCCGAAGGCCACAAAGCTCGAGCCGGGCCTCACCTTCAGAGCGTTCATCACAGCGCCCGCGCCAGTCTGAATGCCGCAGCCCAGCGGACCGAGGATTTCGAGCGGCGCGTTCCTGGGAACCTTCACGGCATTGCGCTCGTTGGCGAGCGCATAGGTGCCGAACGACGATTGCCCGAAGAAGTGATCGTGGATGGCGCCCTTGCCATC